>NZ_CAKMJU010000067.1:0-3813 GCF_927416815.1 uncultured Acetobacterium sp.
GCAGTCACTCCTAAAACAATTAGTCGCTTGACCCGCTTTGCGACCAGCTCCATCAGTTCGGAATAATCTTCCTTTTTATCATAGCCCCCAGCCAGCAGAATAATCGGTTCTGTCACCGCATTAAGAGCCGTAATGGTTGCATTGGTATTTGTTCCTTTAGAGTCGTTAATATAGGTCACCCCAGCAAAACAACCGACCATTTCGAGGCGGTGTTCCACTCCTTTAAAAGTTTTAAGCACCTCAACAATAACTTCCAGCGCAACTCCTGAAAAATAAGCCAGGGTCAGGGCGGCCAACGCATTCATGGTATTATGAGGGCCAATAATACCCAGTTCGTCTTCCCGACAGACAAACATCGCTTCTTTGCCATCATTAATATAGATCTCGCGATTTAGACACCAGGCACCATAATCGACGGTTTTCTGATAACTAAAAAACGCTTTCCTTGAATTCGCCTTTGTGCCCAACTCGCAGACTAATGGGTCATCGCCGTTTAATACCAGCAGGTCTTCATTTCCTTGATTTTCAAATATCCGGCCTTTGGCGCTGACATAATTTTCCATGCTCAGGTGACGATCCAGGTGGTCGGGCGTCAGATTGAGAATCGCCGCCGCCTGAGGTCGAAAGGTATCAATTGTCTCCAATTGGAAACTGCTAATTTCTGTCACAAAAACGTCATCTGCGTTAGCGCTGTCGACATAATTAGCAATCGGATCGCCAATGTTCCCGACCACATGGGTGCCTCGGCCTGAGGCTTTAAATATTTCCCCCAGCAGGGTGGTGGTGGTAGTTTTCCCATTGGTTCCGGTAATCGCTATAAAAGGGGTTCGTGTCAATCGATAGGCCGCTTCAACCTCTCCGGTGACAGGAATACCCTGTTCGTAGGCGGCTTTTATTATCGGGATAATCAATGGCACCCCCGGGCTTACGACCACTTCATCAATCTCAGATAAGACCTCCGCACTTGGCTGAATCCCAAAAATCGATTCAAACTCCGGTTTTTTTTCAAAATCCAGAATCTGGGGAAACTCTTTTAAAATAATCCCCGATGAGCGGGTATCCGTTAATACCACGGCTTCACCATGGCTTAGTAATAGTTCTGTGACAGCAACCCCGCTTCGGGCTGCTCCGATTACCAGAGTCCTTTTTATCATGATGCGCTTCTCCTATCCTAAACAAATAAATGCAATGGTTACAAAAATGGCGGTGGCGACCCAGAAAACCGTGACAACCCGGGTTTCGCTCCAGCCAGATAATTCAAAATGATGATGAATCGGAGCCATCTTAAAAAAGCGCTTGCCCCCGGTCGATTTAAAGTAGCCCACCTGAATCACAACCGATAAGGCTTCGATAACAAATAAGGCTCCGGCGATCAGTAAAAAAAGCTGCAACTGGGTGATAATCGCCATCACCACAACCGCTCCGCCCAAGGCCATCGAGCCGGTGTCTCCCATAAAGATATCAGCTGGATTTGAATTATGCCTTAAAAAACCCAAACATCCGCCAATAATGGCACCAATAAAAATACTGGTATTGGCCTGGGGCAGGATCAGCGAACCGACAAAAAAGAAAATCGCAACAATTAGGGTTACTCCGGATGCCAATCCATCGAGTCCATCCGTTAAATTAACCGCATTGACAATGCCTACCACTGCGATAACAGTAAATGGCAGATACCAGATCCCAAAATCAACCGTCCGGTTCATCAAAGGCACGATCAGTTCCGAGCCAATCGCCGGTGAATAATAAGCATAGAGGGCAATCGCCAATGCCCCAATACATTGAAGTACCATTTTCTGCCAGGCTCGCAGACCCAGATTATGTTTTTTGGCCACCTTGATATAGTCATCAATAAAGCCTACCGCTCCAAAATAAAGCATCACCAGAATCGGGAAAAAGTCCCATTTTCCAATCAGCGCTGACAAGAGCATCACCGCCATCAATACCCCCAATTGAATCACCAGTCCACCCATCGTTGGGGTTCCTGACTTCTCCAAATGGCTTTGGGGGCCTTCTTCTCTGATCGCCTGACCAAATTTTAACCGTTTGAGCATCGGAATAAATCGCGGCGTCACAAAATAAACAACGAAAAAGGAAATCAGCAGACTGATCAGCCCAGTTTGTAAAACTGTCATTTCCATTAGCGACCGCCTTCCTTAATAAAATCAATCACCCGTTCCAAACCGATTCCCCGGGATGCTTTAATCAGAATGATATCCTGGGGCCGGACAATTTCTTTTAAACATGCTCCGGCTGAAAGCGCATCGGATACCTGGTAGACCAATCCGGCATTTTCATAGCCCTGGCAAATCAAGCGTCCCAATTTGCCGACACCGATCAGAATATCGGCCTTGTCTTTAGCGTAGCTGCCAACTTCAAGGTGTGCTGCCGGACCATATTCGCCCATTTCCAGCATATCCCCAAGCACTGCAATTTTTCGCTGATAGCCATTGCCCAGGGTGCCCAACACGTCGAGCGAAGCTCGCATGGCATCAGGATTGGCATTGTATGAGTCATTGATCACCTTGATTTGGCCAATTGTGAAAATATCCATGCGGTTGCCGCTAGGAACAAAAGCATCAAGCCCTTTTTGGATTTCCGAATGGGTCATTTCATAGAAATAACCTAAGCCAATCGCCACCAGACAATTATACACATTATGTTTGCCCGGGTACTTAAATGTGAAATCTCCGTTGCGATTGGCCCACTTTACATTTATTTGAAGGCCGGCTTGACTGGAAGTGTAGTTCAAAGCTTTGACAGTATGGTCGCCTTGCAAGCCAAAGGTTCTAACCTGGAAAGAAGTTTGTTCAGTTTTTATTTTCTTTAAGAATTCATCATCGCCGTTGACATAGGCAATGCCCTCGCTGGTTAAGGTCTCAAGGATTTCTTTTTTGGCCTGATAAATATTTTCCTGGGTTTTTAGCCGTTCTATGTGGCTAAGCCCGACATTGGTGATCACACTGATATCGGGTTCAACGAGCTGGATTGACTTAGAGATTTCGCCAGGATGATCCATGCCCATTTCGATGACCGCCAACTGATGATCTGCTGTTAAATTAAACAAGGTCTGCGGAATGCCGTATTCATTGTTAAAGTTGCCTTCCGTTTTTAGGGTATGATACTTTTGTGAAAGCACCGCAGCGACCAGATCCTTGGTCGTTGTCTTGCCGCTGCTGCCGGTAATGGCAATCACCGGGATCTTGTAACGCTGACGATTGAATCCAGCTAGGGCTTTCATCGCCGCTAATGTGGAAGTCACATAGATAACCGCCATGGCAGCTGGGAAGGATCGGTTTTTTTCCTCGGTCAGACAAACCTTGCTGCCATTTAAGAAGGCCTGACTGATATAATCATGGCCATTGTTTGTTTCTCCAATAATCGGTACATATAAATCATTGTTTTTTATTTTGCGGCTATCAATAGCAACATTTGTAATTGCCATTGATCGCTTTCCCTGGAGCAATTCCCCCCGGGTAATGTGAAGTATTTCATCAATACTGATACTTTCCATTAATATTACCTGAACTTTCTTTCTTATTTTAGTTTTTTCATAGGCTATTCTCAATGCAATTCTTTTTTCACTTCTCTTTTCACTTCTTAATTTAATTTATAGCCCCATCCACTGTCCAAAAAGACCATGACATTATATCAAACTTTAAACATAAAGAAAAGCAAGGATTTTCCCCCTCAGCACTGAAAGGTAAACTTATCGATATTTCGCTATTTCATAAAAAAATACTCTTGTGGATAACTTTTGCATATGACGCCTGTTTTTCAGAAAAGTTATCCACAACTTATGCTTAGACATCC
>NZ_CAKMJU010000068.1:0-67549 GCF_927416815.1 uncultured Acetobacterium sp.
GCCGGCAGCGGCTGGACGAAAAAGTACCCGGAACGGGAATTTGCCGACTATTATCGGGCGGGTTCCTTGAAAATAATCGACTGCGAACGTGATTTAAAACAGACTGCAGCACCCTGGACGGGAGCGCTGCCGGAGCTGCAAACCTACGAAGAACGGGGCGCCCGGATGCTCAGCAAAAGCGCCTGGCAGGGGAAGTGTTTGACCTGCTACTGGGCAGCCATGGCCAATGTTGAAATCCAATGGGACTTTGATCGTGATATTAAGAAATATCGCTTTGAAACCTATTGTTACGGGCCCAAATCCTGTCGGTATTATAAAATGGGTCGGAGCCGGTCGGTCCCTTATAAAAATCGGGATTCCGCCATCGATGACGGCTACCTGGACGAGCTCTGCACCGAAGGCCGGGATGATGATGACTAAACTCGCGACAGCCCATCCGGGTCAAGATAAACTTGGCGGGCCCGGAAGGGTTAGGGTACTGGAGTTTGACTTTTTCAAAGTCATTGAGCCTTTATAATTTATCAAAAGAACCGTCCCCTTGATATTCAAAAGTGCCTCAAAATGATGTGATCAGCATAGCAGGTTTGGATCAAGCATGCGATACGTCATCTTTTGAGGCACTTACACGTTATCAATTAAAATTTACATTTACTAGGCAAATAAGGTTGAAGGATGTTTTTCTGGGTAGCGGTAAGATCTGGTAATTGATAACGTTCAATGCGGTTGGCTAATTCGTTTTTAACGATCAAGTCAACATCGGTCTTCTCGGGACTCATATCATCAGAAACGCCATACTTACTAAAAATTTCACTTAAGTAATGTTCATCTCGATAATTCTTAGGCGTTCGACCGCTCAAGAAGGTATTTTTTTCTTGTGCAGTTTTCAGGTTTTGCATATATTTTGAGTCGACCTTTAAGTTAACGCCTTGCAAGGAGCGATTAACATTTCGCATCATTTCTTCATCTAGAATTAACTTTTCAAAGCTACCACAATACCATGCCGACATATGACCGGGATAACACCAAACGGTATCAATATCGGTAATATAGTAAGGGAGTATGGTGGTCAGTAAACTTTCAACACCGGCCTGATAATCGACCTTGGCCGAATCCGCTAAACTGCCAACCATTGTACAGCCGATCTTTAATTCTTTGCAAAACTCATAAAAAATCGTCGAGATGTAAACGGTTTCAGCTGTTCCGTAGGCTGGCTGGACACTTCTCATATCGGTTGAGGCGGAACATGGACAGAGCGTCACATCAATGCCGGGAGAGAGAAGCTGGGCATACACAATTCCGGCAAAAGAAAGGGCAAGGTCATGAATGGCAAGGCCAAGCAAACTAGGTGGTCCAGTTAAGTTTGTTAAGGTACAGGGGCAGATGACGATATTCTGTTTTTCGTCAATTGTTGCATCTAAATTTTCTAAGCATTCATAATCATAAGCTAATGGGGACATGGGGCAAAGTCCTTGTCCCATTATCGGCTCATCCCATTTATCATGGAATTTCTTGACCAATTGGAAGGCACCTCTCATGCTTTGATAGATATCGCCATTTTTTGAGTTACCAGCGGTCGCCCTCATTCCATTGGAAATCCATTTATCACTGTATTTAAGGAGCATGGCAATTTGTCCAATATATTGATCCTCCGTATCATTTCCTTCTGGTTCGACCACACTGGGATTAGCACACTCGTACAAATCTGAAGTTTGGGTCAATTGATACATTTTGATAACATCGTCAATCGTTCCTTTTTGGTAATTTTTTGACTCGTTATTATAAATTATCGGGACGTTACCAAAAGGGCTGGTTGCAGTAATTCGCTGTGGGGTAAGATCAGTATAATCATATTTTGGCAAGCTACTCAGCGCTTTTTCCAAGAGTTCGTTAGAAATAAAAACGCGGTCTCCCTCTACTTTTGCACCGTGCTTTTTAAATAGGTCTAACGCCTTTTCAGTACCAAAAGCGATCCCAATATTTTCGAGAATGTCTCTGATATACTTATGAATCTCTCCAATTGTGTTAGCATCTAATAATCTTGGCATGTTTTTCTCCTTAATCGATATATTTTTTAAACGATTGTTATTTTATCGATGGTATTTACGATGCGTTTGTTATTTCCCCTAAGTTATTATGAAAAAATTTTAGCATGGAATTAACAAACCAGTCAAGCTCTTATTAAGTATGTTGGTCTTTTGCTAGCGGTGTCATGTCTTAACAGAAGGAACCCGTGCCTGACAGAACCTGTCGAGGCCACAAGGGAGCGGCGACGGTGTACCGAATCTTGACCTTTTTGGAAGTCGCCAAGCCGCTGCAAATTAAAATAGGGGACAAAAAAACAGGCGATCGGCCAGTAGCCACGGGGGTACTGGCCGGCCTACCTGTTGTTGCTGATCATCAAGAACGGCGGCGTGGTTCTAAATCAAGTCATCCGGTCTTATTTTTTGCTGTTTCCTTTAGGTTTTGCAGGTGCTTGATTGCTTTGGTCAATGGCTTTATCTTTTGTTTTTTCAATGACCGGCTTTTTAGCATGCTTGTCATTGGCTGCTTTTAAAATGTCGCCGGTGGTCGCATCAATTTTTATCGGATTCGCTTTTTTACCGGTTTGAATAATAACCTTGTAAACCATCACATCGTTGTCTGCCCCCAATCGGATCGAAACAAATGCGCCGTTACTTACCGAATCCAGGGCAATCTGTACGGCGTTTTCAAATGAAACGGCTGGCAGAACCACTGCGGGTTTTGCGGTTGTCGGATCGGTTACTGGATCGGTTACTGGATCAGTTACTGGATCGGTTATTGGGTCGGTTATTGGGTCGGTAGCTGGATCAGTTACTGGATCGGTTACTGGATCAGTTGCCGGATCTGTTACTGGATCAGCTGTCTCAGGTTCGTTTTCCGATTCGAGTTTTAACACGGCACCGGTTATCGCATCAATTTTTACCATATGCATCACTGCGCCGTACTTAACCTGAATCTGGTACACTTTTACAGCATGCTGTTTGCCAAGTTTAATGGAAACTACCGAGCCTTGGGGCACCGCTTCTAAAGCAATTTCGATGGCTGCGCCAATGGTGAGGACGCCAGATTGGGGCTCTTCCGCAACAAGCGGTGGATCTGGCGTAACCGGGTTCGCCACAGCTTCCGTTTCAGCAAACACCATCCCGGTGGTGCTAAATGCTAACAAGCCGCTTAAAACAAACGTGACTAATCGTTTTTTCATCGTGTTGATCTCCTTTTATTTTTTAAAATGACAGGCGCTTGCGAAGCTCGATGTAAAGCCCAGGGCACTTTCGCAATGACCTATTTAAAACCTAATCCAGCATTAATATTTGGCAATAAAAAAACAACGTCATGACACGTTGCACAAAAACACCATAAACGGGTGCTATGATTTGCAACTGGCTGTCATATAAAAATTACTTAGACCCTCTAGCTTTGCGTCCCTACCTTTCGATAAGTTTGCCAAATATTTAATTATCATCATAATATTACAATTTTCTGTTTTTGTCAAACTAAATATTAATTATGAGGAACCCGTGCCGACCCCAAACGATAGAAACCGGCAAACCGGGGTATATAGTGTCATATCAGAATCATCGGAATCCAAAAGCGGTTGGAGAAAGAGGAAAAAATATGAAACAGAATGACCGGAACTTTTTGTGGAAACGGATTGCCAAGAAGAAAAACACCGAAAGCCAGCAAGCGACCATGGCCCCGAAAGTCAAGAAAGCCTGGCGGAGACGGCTGGGCGAAGCGGATTATCAGGAGATGATGGTGGAGTGTAATTCCGAGGCGATGGCGCTGCTGGTTAAAACCGCGGGCGGCTGGGTCTATTGTTATAACAACTGGGAGCACGAAAAAATGACCGGTTTCGGCCAGAAAGCGATTCGCAATCAGCATTTAAAAACGGTGCTCGGGGAAGCCTATTATCAGGTCTACGAAAAAAACGCCGACTATTGCCGGGAAAGTGGGGAAACCATTCTTTTTAAGGGCACGGCCTGCTGGAATGGCGAAATCAGGGAGCGGATGTGTCGGATGACTCCGGTTGAAAATGACGGGCAGGACTTTATCGTGGTGACCGAGTTGAACACCAAAGTGCTTAAGGACTGGATGGCTAAAAACCAGCTGGCCACGACCCGCTTTGACCAGATGTTTCAGACCCACACCGCCACCATGCTGTTGCTCGAACCGGAGTCGGGGCGCATTGTCGATGCCAACCCGGCGGCTCTGGCCTTTTATGGCTATTCCCTGGAGGAGCTCAAGACCATGACCATTGACCAGCTCAGCACCCTGTCTGAGGCGGCGGTTGATGATCAGCGGCAGTCGTCCTTGCTGTTTCCCCACCGGCTGAAAAGCGGCGCCATCCGGATGGTCGATGTCCACGCCAGCCTCCTGGAGATTGACGACCAGCAGTATCTTTTTTCGGTCATCACCGATGCCACCGAACGGGAACAAAATGCCGCCGCCCTTTATCGGCAAAAGGAGCTCCAGAAAACCGTCATGGATGCCATCCAAGATGGGGTGATTGCCACCGATGCCGCGGCTAACATCAGCTACCTCAATCCGGCGGCCGAGCTGGCCAGCGGCTGGCAGCTTTTGGATGTACTGGGCAAACCCTTTGAGGTGATTTTCCCGATCTGTCATGAATATACCCGGGAGCCCCTGACCGGGCTGGTGGCTCAGGTTCTTGAGGACGGCCAGGGCCAGCAAATCACGGCGCCCACGGTGCTGTTTAACAAGGATGGCCTGATGATTCCGATCGAAACCAGCCTCGCCCCGATCCGTGCCAAAAACGGCAGCATCGACGGCGTGGTGATGGTCTTTCGGGATATTACCTTATCCCGGGAAAAGAAACGCCGAATTGAATACTTAAGCTACCACGATGCCCTGACCGGCCTTTACAATCGGCGCTTTTATGAGCAGTATTTTAGTCAGAAGGCGATCAAGCTGATCCATCCGATGGCCTTTGTGATGGGCGACATCAACGGCCTGAAGATGACCAACGATGTTTTTGGCCATACCATCGGGGATCTGCTGCTCCAGTCGATTGCCAAAACCCTCAAGCTTGTGGCTGGTGCCCGCAATCAGGTGATCCGCTGGGGCGGCGATGAATTCATGATTGTGATGCCGGGGTCGGATCTCAAGGATGCCGAAAGGCTGGTCAAAGGGATCAAGGAACAGCTAAAGGACATTTGCATTAACGGCACCATTGAAGCCAGCGTTTCCTTTGGGATGGCGCTTAAAAAGAGCCGTGATGATGAACCCGGGGCAGTCCTCAAAAAAGCCGAGGAAATGATGTATCAGATCAAGCTGTTAGAAAGCAAAAGCATGCGGGGCACCACCATTAACGCCCTGCTGGCAGCCCTCGATGAAAAAAAGGCCGAAACCAAGGCTCATACCATGCGCTTGTCCGATCACGTCATGAAGCTGGCCGAGCTGTTGGCTCTCAACGTCGAAGCCAAGAACCGCCTGATCCTGCTGACCATGCTCCATGATATCGGCAAGGTGGGGATTCCCGATCACATTCTCGGCAAGCCCGGCCGCCTGACGGAGGAAGAATGGCAGATCATGCAAACCCATTCGGAAATCGGCTATCGGATCGCCACCAATGTGCCGGAACTCCATGTGGTGACGGAGGAAATCCTCCATCATCATGAGAAATGGGACGGCAGCGGCTATCCGGCCGGCCTCAGCGGTGAAAAGATCCCGCTTAACAGTCGGATTCTGGCCGTCGTCGATGCCTATGACGTGATGACCCATGATCAGGTTTACCAGCCCGCCCGCTCCCATGAAGAGGCCATCCGGGAATTGCGGGAGCAGGCCGGCAGCCAGTTTGATCCCCGGCTGGTAGACCGTTTCATTAACCAGCTGTCCCACTGGTGATTGCCGAAATACCGAAACCATTACAAAGAAAAAGAGGTGACTTATGAAATCAAAAATTGACGGGATAATATAGACACCCCGAGCTGAATGTTCAAGCAACCACTTTTTCGGTATCAATCGTTTGAGTTGTTTCTGAAAGAGCTGCTAAAATAAATCATGTCACGTCGATGTGATTTTATTTTTATTGTCAAATGAACAATGTTCAGATACTGGGTCGGTTTATTTTATCAAAGTCTAAAAATCAGGAGGATTTATAATGTTAATTTATGCAAGCACCGCCATTACCCTGGCGCTGGTGTTCTATTCAATCGGGGTCTGGGCTGAGAAGCTTCAGGGCCAGCTAAAGGTGTGGCATCTGGTCGTGTTTTATCTTGGTTTGGCGTGTGATACCACCGGCACCATGCTGATGGGCGAACTGGCAGGCGGCGTCACGCTGTTGAGCTTTCATGGCCTGACCGGCCTGCTGGCGATTCTGCTGATGCTCTTTCATGCGGTTTGGGCCACGGTGGTTCTGGTCAGGAATGATCAGAAAGCCCGGGCCAGCTTTCATAAATTGAGTCTGATCGTCTGGTTGATCTGGCTGATCCCCTTTGTTTCCGGGGCGATTTTTGGGGTGGCGTTCTAACCGCCATCAGGTTAAAAAAGCTGTGATTTAACCCGGCTGATCGGGTATAATAAAATCAGCAACCTGAAAGGGGTTAAAGGAGAAATGAGAAATGAAAAGAAAAAACATCGCTTTGTTGGTGGTGGTTGTCGGTCTGGGTCTGGTTCTGTCGGGATGTGGGGCCCCGAAAGATGTCACCGATTACTCAAAAGCTGAGCATTGGCTCAATATCCCCAGCAGCACCGACAAGGCGGTCGATGTCTTTTATCTCTATCCCACCACCTACGCGCCAGCCGATCAAACCAATCCCAGCATCAGCACCATTGATGACGCCGGCATGATGGCCAACGCCAAACTGGCTTATGACCGCCAGGCGACGGCCTTTGAAACGGTCGCCAATATCTATGCGCCGTTCTACCGCCAGGATAACCTGTCACCGGTCGATCGGGAGGAAACCATCGCCGGGATTCCGACCACGGATGCTACCGCGGCCTTTGAGTACTACATCAAACACTATAACAACGGCCGACCCTTTATCCTGGTTGGTCATTCTCAGGGTGCCGACGTTACCAGCAACCTCTTGTCGGGCTATTTAAAAGACCATCCTGATGTCTACAAACGGATGGTCGTGGCCTATGTGGTCGGCTATACTGTCACCGAAGATTACCTGAGCGCCAATCCCCATTTGAAATTTGCCGAGGGCTCCGATGATACCGGCGTCATTGTTTCTTATAATACCGAAGCCCCCGAGGTTTTAGCCCCGGGCAACCCGGTCATCACCGCCGGCGCTCTGGCGATCAATCCGATCAACTGGAAACGTGACGAAACCCTGGCCACCGCCGCCGAAAACTTAGGGTCGATCGGGATCAATAAAGATGGTTCGGCCAAACGCAATGCCGAAGGAATCATTGAACCGGTGATGAATTTTGCCGATGCTCAGATTGATCTGGACAAGGGCGCCCTGATCTGCAGCACCGTTAATGTCGATCTCTATTCGCCCGGCAGTGCCACCTTTGGCAAAGGCGTCTATCATACCTTTGATTATCCCTTTTATTATTTCAACCTGCGCCAAAACGCCGAGAACCGCAGCGACAAGTATTTAGAGAAACAGTGAGGTAGAGGAGTAAAACTTATTTAATCGCTTGTCATACCGTTATTAATAATCGACAATAGCAAGTAGCTGGCAGACTTACCATTGCGCAACCGTTTCTGGTGTAGAAACTCATTCTAATATGCGCTGATAATCGCATTGAGCGATCTAAAGGAGAAGATATGAAACCATTGACTTGGATCAGATCAACCAGCCCGGCGGGGGAAAAGCCCGTGATTGTCTCAGAATATCTGCTTAATGAATTGGGCATTTTTGTCAAGCGTGAAAAACGGATGCCGAAAAAAGCCGGGCTGACGGCCTTAGCAACGCCCGGGGCAGCGGCATTTGGATAGCAAAAACGGCAAGCTTAAGGCTGAAAAAAAGGAGCGTGTGGCTGATGAAGACCAAGACAATCACCCGGGCAGCGATGACATTGACACTGATTTTTATTTGCTTTTCAATTTTTAAAGGCACCACTAATATTCTAAATGCTTTATTTATCCCGCTTGTTTTATATTTCGGTTTGTTTAAGCTAAAAAGCCGGGAGTTTATAGCAGTCACGATTGCCGCGATGTTATTTTGTTTTATTTTTTTCAAAGTCCAAATCATCTTTGTTTTGGCCTATTGCAGCATCGCTTTGCTGTTAATATGGCTCAATATAAAAAGCTATGGCTGGCTTTTATCAGTTGCGCTACTGACGGTGGCTATTGGCGTCAGCTTCTTTATCGCACTGACGATGACCGATTTTATCTTCGGGACCCAGATAAATTTTATGCTGATCCGGATGCTGGGTGGCAATTTGATCGCTTACAGTTTGCTGTTGCTGTGTGAAGGCCTGTTAATCAGCCTGATTCAAATTTCTGCGATCTGGAAATTCGGCAGCAGAATGATGGTCTAGGTTGGCAAACGACAGTCCTGCAAAATGACAATTTATTTTATGAAAGGCAGGTCCATGATGGAAAGTACACTGTTATCACAAAAAATAAAGACCGATCGCGAACTGATCGCGACAAACACATTTGAGCTGCAAATGGCCAAGATGCCCGAGTTAATGAAGCGCTATTCAGCCCGCCAGCTGGACAAAACCCAACAGGATATCCGTTATCATATCCAGTTTCTAATTGAAGCGGTATCCGCAAAAAGCCCCGTTTTATTTGCTAATTACCTGCTTTGGCTAAAGGAAATCCTGGATAACCTGGGTCTCCCGCCGGAAGATCTCAAAATGAGTATCCATTATCTGGCAGATACCCTCAGGGGTCTTTATTGCGCAGACTACGAACAGGATATTGCCCCGATTATCAATGACGGACTTCAAAAGCTTGAAATCACAGAGGTTCACACTGAAACCTTTCTAAAAGCAGGTCTTGCCCATACCGAGCTGGCCAAACGCTATCTGGCGGCCTTGTTGACTGGCGACCGCCATCAAGCCAATGAAATGATCCAGGCGGCGGTCAAAAGCGGCATTCCAATCAAGGAAATTTATCTTCAGGTGTTTCAAAATACCCAGTATGAAATTGGCCGGCTCTGGCAAATCGACCAGATTACGGTGGCCCAGGAACATTATTGCACGGCGGCTTCGCAATTCATCATGGCCCAGCTGTATCCGTATATTTTTACCGTTCCCAATCAAGGCATCACGGTTCTGGCAACCTGCGTGGGTAAAGAACTCCACGAAATCGGTTTGCGGATGGTAACCGATCTGATGGAATTATCGGGCTTAAACACCTATTATCTTGGGGCAAACGTTCCCACCGCAAGCATTATCAGCGCCATTAACCAAGAGCAGGCCGATATTTTGGCCATCTCAGCGACGATGACCTTTCATGTGTCGGAAGTCAAAGCTTTAATTGACCAGATCAGAACAGTCGAAGGGGGTCAAGACATAAAAATCATGGTCGGCGGCTATCCCTTTAATATTGATGGGAATCTCTGGAAACATGTTGGCGCCGATGGTTATGCAGCTGATTCGGAAACAGCGGTGCTACTGGCTTATGATCTAGCCAAAAGGAGTTGAGGGCGATGGGTGATCAGTCACAAACGATCCAGGATATTATTTTAGCCTGTAATTCAGAGGGTGTTGTCAAGAGCATTCTCTATCAGAATGCTAAGTTTTGTAATCTTTTTGAAGAAGGGGAATATTTTTTTAAGAATGTTCAGGTGGAAAGTCTGGCAAAGGCCTTGTCGTTTTTTTCAGAAGTCAAAGAAATTAAGCGTATCACCAATTATGAGATCAATTTTGTTTGCAATCAGACGGTTGAAACCTTGATTTTTTCCGGTTCTTATGACGAGCAGGAGTTGATTATTCTTGCTTCATCGCGGTTGGGCGGGTTTCCCTTGTACGATGAAATGATGGAGATCAATAACGAACAGGTCAATCTTTTTCGCCAGGAACTTAAAAAGAATAGCCTTAAGCAGCAGTCCGCAGACAATAACGAATATAAGTTTTACGATGAAATCAGTCGTCTTAATAACGAATTGACGAATGTGCAGAGAGAACTGTCAAAAAAGAATATCCAACTCAATCAGCTCAATCTTAAACTTGAAGAATTGACGATCCGGGATCCGCTGACGAACTTATACAACAAGCGCTATCTTTACACCAAGTACGCCGAAGAAATCACCCGGGCCCAACGCTTTCAATACTCCATCTCGCTGGTGATGATCGATATTAATAATTTTAAGCAAGTCAATGATCGCCTTGGCCATCAGGAGGGGGATCGGCTCCTGAAAAAATTTGCTGAATTATGCCAAGCAAATATCCGGGCCGGGTTGGATTATCCCTTTCGGGTTGGTGGTGATGAATTTGTGCTGCTGCTGACCCATTGCGAAGAAGCCACCGCTGAGAGCATTTTAGCACGGTTGGATTGTGAATTTAGTAAGCATACGGAGATTGCCTCTTTAGCCCATGGGAGCGTCAGTTTTATTGGTGGTAGCAATGATGAGGTGGAACTGGTTTTAAAAGAAGCCGATGTCAGGATGTATGCCCATAAAAATAAAATCAAGGCTTTAATGGACACAAAGGGATAGTTGTTATGCGGCCGCTAAAGGACAGCTCAAAAAACGGCCACCACGGCGAAGCCGATCCTCAAGAAAGGAACCAAAAGATGAAGCTGCTCAATAATCAAAACGCTGGCTCAAAAACCGTCAGAAACAATCGCTTTAAAAATAGCTTCACCAAAAAACAAATGATTTTGGGGGTTGCCTTGTTGACCGTTTTTGTGCTCGGCTTAAGCGGCTTATATTTGGGCTTTAAATGGCATCGCTATCAGCAGATGGCGGCCAACGAGGCCATTCAATTGGGGCAATCGGTGGAATCACAGCTGCATGTCGAGCATGTTGCCAACCTCTCCGGCGCCGCCGGGGATCTTGACAGTCCCGATTACAAGATGATCAAAAAAAGTCTTATTGACCTGGTTGCAGTCACCAATCCCTTTCATTTTGCTTACCTGATGGAGGAAAAAGAGGGTCAGATTATCTTCCTAGTTGATTCCGAGCCACCAGATTCGCCGGACTACTCGCCGCCGGGACAGGTTTATGATGAAGCGGATGCCGTCCTATGGGATGTTTTCGATTCTGGTCAGACGGTGCTGAGCCAGCCCTCAACCGATCGCTGGGGCACCTGGATCAGTGTTCTCGTGCCGGTAAACGATCCCCGCAGCGGCGAAACCTTGGCGGTCTTTGGACTGGACTATACGGCGGCGGAGTGGAATGCCAAGCTCTGGCAGAAGATGGTACCAGATCTGATCATTGTTTTTGTGACCTGGATCCTTTTTTCGGCACTGCTCTATATTGCCTTTCAGAACCATAATATTAGAAAACTGGCCCATAAAACCGCTTTGGATGAAGCCCTCTATCACAATGTCTTTGATCAAACCCCGGTCGGGATTGCTGTCGTCGAGGATAAAAGCTTTTTATCCCAGTCGCAACTGGGCAGTGCTAATATCAATCCGATGTTTGAAAAGATTGTGGCACGAACCAGCGCCGACCTGGAGCAACTGAAATGGCCCGAAATTACCCATCCCGATGATCTCCAGGAGGATCTGGAGAAATTTGATTTGTTCTACCGGGGTGAAATTCCTGGTTACTCCATGGAAAAGCGCTTTATCAGACCGGACGGATCGAGTGTCTGGACCAACATGAAGATTGCCCCGCTGCGGGGTCTACCTTATCCGCACAGCATGCATTTATGTCTGATTGACGATATTAGCAAACGCAAAGCAACCGAAGCGGCCCTAAAGCGGGCGCTGGAGCGGACCCAGTCGATGATCAATAATCACGAAGCGGTGATGCTGCTGATCGAACCGGAATCGGGTCAAATCATCGAGGCCAACACCGCCGCCAGCCACTTTTACGGCTATACCAAGCAGGAACTGCTAAGCATGACCATTCAGGACATTAATACCCTGGACAAACTGGCATTGCAGGCCTTGCGGATGCAGGTTCTCAATAAAGGCCATAAATATTTTACCTTCCCCCACCGGTTACAAAGTGGTGCGATCAGAATGGTTGATGTATATAGCAGTCCCATCGACTACGATGAGCAGAAAGTGCTTTTCTCGATCATCTTCGACGTGACTGAAAGAGAAGAGATCGCCAAACAAAATGAATTTTTAGCCTACCACGATTACCTGACCGGCGTCTATAACCGTCGCTATTTTGAAGCAGAATTCAAACGCCGCGTCGATCGCGGTGAATTTCCAATTGCAATCCTGCGGGGCAATATCGATGCCTTTAAAGGCTTTAATGTCGACTATGGCCATTTAGAAGGCGATCAGCTCTTGGTCAAGATTGCCCAGCGCATCAAAGCCCGGATCAATGATCGGGATACCCTCGCCCGGATTGGCGGCGATGATTTTGCCATCCTCGTATCCGGCAAACATGAAACAGAAATCCGGCAATACTTGGACAAGCTGAATCATCAGACGGTCAATGATTTTATGAACCTGGAAAAATATAAACGGGTTGATGTCTCCTGGGGTTATGGCATTCAAAGAAACAAGAAAGACCCCTTAGATCAGATTTATGATGAAGCCGAAGCCCATATGAACAACCGTAAGTATTACAATCAAAAGAGTATCCGAAGCAAAACCATTGATGTGATCATGCAGACCTTGTTTATCAAGAGTGAGCGGGAGAAAAGGCATTCGGAACGGGTCGGGAAACTGTGCGAAAAAACGGCGGAGAAACTGAATTTAAATAAATCACAGCTGGATAAGGTGCGGGTTGCCGGCTACCTCCATGATATCGGAAAAATTGGTATCGACGAAGCGATTCTTAATAAACCCGGCCGGCTCAATCCACTGGAGTGGGAAATCATGAAGCTGCACCCAGCCAAAAGCGCCGAAATTCTCGCCACCACCCGGGAGTATGCGGATATTGCCGAGATTGTCCGCTCCCATCATGAACGCTATGACGGCAGCGGTTATCCCAAGGGCTTAACCGGCTCCGAAATCCCCTTAATGGCCAGGATCATCGCCATCAGCGATGCCTATGACGCAATGACTGAAAAAAGAACCTACCGTGACCCGTTAAGTAAAGCCGCCGCGGTGGCCGAGCTGAAAAAATGCGCCGGCACCCATTTTGATCCTGTGTGGAAACGTGCCTGACATTAACTTATAAACTTATGACACACTCCATTTCAGTAAAGTTTATTAAACCCGTTTCAGACCATCGGCATCAAGATAAACCTAGCGGGTCCGGAAGGGGACGGGGTACTGGAGTTCGACTTTTTCAGAGTCATTGAGCCTTTATAATTTAGCAAAAGAACCGTGCCCCTGATATTTTACATAAAAAGAATTGGTCTAAATAGTGAGATGCAACATCAAATAGCAAAAAACAGAAAGTGCATTATGAACTTGTTCGATTGCGCTTTCTGTTTTTTGTTTCATACATTTTTAAATCGGCCAGATGTAATAGATCACTGAGCTTACGCGCATCGGTAGGGAAAGTGGCATATCCAAAGCTAAGCCCTTTAAAATCAAGGCCTTCCAAGTTGGTGGCACAATTAAATTTCTCCAGTTGTCGGCAAAAGGGCTCGATCTCAAGAGATTTTGACAGGATAACGAATTCATCACCATGGAGTCGATAAAGACCCTCGTTTGGTTTTAAGTATTCGCTGACTGATCTGGCAAACGCAATCAGATAGGCATCCCCGGCAGCGTGGCCGTAAAGATCATTGATCGATTTGAAATCATCCAAATCCAAAAAAATCAGCGAAAATGGGGTTTCATTAGCAATTTCATTCTGAGCATCATCGTATAATCCTTCGCGGTTCTTCAACTGAGTCAAGGCATCAATTTTTGTTATTTGACTTAAGGTTTCAGCTTTATGCTGAGTGAACACTAACTTATAAACCATCTGATAAGATAAGATCGCATTCAATATAATGATCAACAACATGATAAACTTCAATTGATGAGAACTGCCCTCAATAAAGATATAATTCACAAGAAAAATAGTGAAAAACCATGACAGGCTAATAAGTAAGAGTGAATTTTTCATGCGCGTTTCGATATTATTAAGAATGTAAATAAATGTTTTCGTTACAAACTTCAAATAATAAGGAAGGCTGATCAGATAGAAAAGGGTTTGAACAATAGTAACGGATAAACCTAACCACCTGAATGGAAATAAATACCCCACCTGAACTGAAAATGAGAATACAAAAACCGTATAGATCCATGAGGAGGACATAATAATGATCGTGTCTTTTAAAGACTGGTCAAACAGATATTTCAAAGGCAGTGCATAGAAAAAACCGCATAGAAAAAAATGCCTTTACCATTAAAATCCAATTGAATTGGGAGTTTGAGAAAAAGCAGAAAGAAGAGCCCGGAAATGATAAGGGTAATAATTGTCATGGATATGATTGTTTTGATTTCAGACATCTTTTTTTGAGAGCATAAATAGGTTGTGTAACTATTGACACTCAGCATTTCGAGTAGAATGATTAGGGTAAAATAGTTCAAGCTATCAGCTCCTTCCATAGTGTCTTATCCGGAAAATAGATTTTTGTGCGAATATCGAAACAGGGCGACAACTTTTACATGTGTGGTAGCCGCATTTTTGAATTATACCATGAAATTATCCGTAAGAACAAGGAGATGTTTTGTTTGTCACACCAATAACAACATGCTAAAATGTGAAAATAAGCAGCCTGGTTTAGTTGTGGCGGAACAACCTAAGGTAATGAATTGTAATCGACCGTGCCTGAAATTTACTTATAATTTGCTTATAATTAACGTAGAGAATGCCTGACACGAGTATCGTCGTGTCAGGCATTCTCCTCGTTCGATAAACTTTATTAAACTCCTTTCAGGCGATCGGGATCAAGCTAAATGGGTCAAGCCCCGGCCGGCCTGTGATGGTTAGCTTAACCGACTAATTTTATCAGAAAATAACTGATGATGGCGGTTGCGCCGCTCACTGCACTGCCCCAGATCAGGTCAATCACGGTGATGAAGGCCGGCCAGTCTTTAATGGTCGCCATATTGGTCAGGTCGTAGGTGGAGTAGGTGACCAGACCAAAAAACATCCCGGCAAAAAGGGCGAATTGCCAGCTCGCCTTGGTCAGGGCATGGTCAATGACAAAAAATAGCAGTCCCAGGATAAAGATCAGATAGAACAACAACGCCGCCCAGAGGTTGGGGTTAGGGGCCATCAGATAGCCTAGATATTTGCTGTAAGTGTTCTTGGCAATGACCAACAGCCAGACCATATCAATGACCAGAAAAACCGCCAGGGCGATGAAATAATGCTTGAAGTTTGCCAATGTAAATAACGATTCCATCATAAATCCTCCTTCTATTTTTTGGGAAACCAGGGAATAAAAATACTGGTTTTGCTGGCATATTCCTCAAAACCCGGTTTAGTTTTCATCGATTTTTCCAAAAGCGGAATCCCCGAAACAAATAATAGCAGACAGGTGATGGTGATCGGGCTGATGATGGCAATCGGACTGGTGCCGCCGCTCAAGGCAATCAGGAAGATTCCCCACCACATGGTCGCCTCACCAAAATAATTAGGATGCCGTGTAAACCGCCATAGACCGGTCTGCATGATTTTGCCACGGTTGTCGGGATTAGCAATAAAGACCTTTAGTTGATAATCACCAACCGCCTCAAAAAAGAATCCCAGAATCCAGATGCAGGCGCCCACAATCATCACCGGCAGGCTCACCTGACTCACCTGCGACGGGAACAGGATCACCGCCAGGGAAACCAGAAACATGAAGACCCCTTGCAGCATATAGACCTGTAAAAAAGCCCGGGGAATGACAAACTTACCCCACTCTTTGCGCCAGGTTGCATACCGGAAATCTTCCGGTTTTCCGAGATTTCTTTTCAAGATATGGTAGAACAGTCGCAGCCCCCAGATCGACACAAAAAGCGTCATCAGGATTTGTGGCAGGGGCTGACTTTCGCTTCTTAAAAAGACAAACCAGGCGACCATGACAAAGCCGATACCCCAGCCCATATCGACAATTGAATTGTTTTTGATGAGCGTACCCACGATAAAAAAGATGAAAAAATACACAAAAATTAACAGCATGACGTCCATTTGTTTTCCTCCTTAATTTGATCTGATACAGACAGCAACCGTTCCAATACCGAATTGATTGCGATGATTGACGAAATTTCGGCGATGAATTCTGGTTCTTTGCCAACGATTTTAACCAGCTTTTTCTGGTATTCCAGGGCCAACTCGAGGTTCTCGGCATGGACAATACTGTAGCCGTCAATCCCCTTGGTGGCCATTGTTTTTTCCACCAACTTGAGTATTTTTCTGGTAATCCCTTCTTTGCTCAGAGCGGCACTAAAAGTAGCGCCGGCACCTTTTTCATCTAAGGTCATAATCGGGCGGAGACCGACCATTTTGCCAACCCGGCCGACCGTGTTGCTGACTCGGCCACCCCTTACCGCATAGTCCAGGGTGTCCAGGCAGACATATATTTTGGTCTTGGGGATGGTCTCTTTTAGTGCCGTGACAATCTCCTCATGGCTTTTGTTACGGGCGACTAGTTCGGCGGCCCTTTTCACTAGCAGTCCCTGGGCGCCTGAATTTAAGCGGCTGTCGATGACGGTGATCTTTTTTCCTAGCTCTTCTAATTTTTTTGCTTCCCGGCTAACCGTTTTAAAGGTGCCGCTCAACTGGTCTGAAACCGTAATGAACAGGATCGAATCATAGTTTTCGGCCAGTTCCTCAAGCAGATTAGCGACGCGTCGCGGTTCCGGCTGGGAGCTAGTGGGATATCCCGTAGCGTCATTAATCAGGGCGTCGAGCTGGTTTAGCTTAATGGTCTGTTTATCGAAATAGGGGTTTTCACCAAACATCAAACCCAAAGATAGGGTATGAATCTGATGTTCAAGCTTGAAAGACTCCGGCAAATCGGCAATCGAATCGGTCACAATGGCAATCTTTGCGCGCTGATTGATCTTGATATTTCTTTGAAAGCGCATGTCTTCAATCTTTTGTTGGATAATCGTGCCATCCTGCAGGAGTCTCTGTACCACCGCATCGGGTTGGTCGGTATGGACATGGATCTTCATTTTATTAGCTTGGGAAAAGACAATGATTGAAACCCCCAGGGCGGTCAGATCATTTTTTAGGTCGGTCACAGTCGTCGCAGCATCCAAGGCTGCTGGCTTAAGTTTGATCAAGAATTCGCTACAAAACTGTTTTTCGCCCGGTTCCTGGTCATCGAAATAAACAGGCTGCTTGATCACGGGGTCACTGCTGCTTGCGACTTGCTCTTTTAGAAAAAAGCGGTTGATGCCCTTTAAAAAGTTAACAAAACCCTGGGCTCCGGCATCAACAAGGTTATGTTTGCGTAATATTTCCATTTGCTGGGTGGTTTTTTCAAGCGATTCCCGGGCGATTTTATAAGCAGCAACTAAAAAATCATCAAATCCCAGATATTTCTCATGATTAACGAATAAAAATTCTGCCAGTCGCTGATTACCGTAATCATCGTGCCCTTAACTGGGTTTTCGATGGCCTCATACAAATAGTCGACCGCTTTAAAGGCCGCCTGTGAGAATTCTTTTTTGCCAATTTCATCATAGGCCGAACTTTCCATTGCCAAGCCGTTGATATAGGATGCGAAAATAATCCCTGAATTCCCCCTGGCATGAGCCATTCCGGCTTCTGAAATCGCGGTCATCATCCCGCCGAAAGCATCCTTCCGGTGGGCTAGTTCAACCATCGCTGTTAACGTTGTCACCAGATTTGTTCCGGTGTCGCCATCGGCAATCGGGAAGACATTAATTTCGTTGAGATGCTTATTATGCAAGCCAACCTCTTCAGCGCCACAACTAAACCATCCAATTAGGTCATTTCCGTTGATTTTCTGCGTTAAAATCACTTCATTCATTGTGTCACCTCATTGTCTATGTGAATCAGTTGTCATGATCAACTAAACGCTACCTGAATTACTCGTATGATTCTGATATGCTTAAAAAAACGATTCCAACAATTGAGATCTTTATTTCTACATTGCAACATTAAATTACCCTATGATGCAATCATTTTCAAAAATATTGATTATCACAGTTCACTAAAGATAGGATTAAAATCGGCAAGTTACCTAAAGAGTAATCGCCAATCTGGCAAGGCGTTAGGCGGCAGGAATTTGGGGTATACTAGATTTTGAAACGAGCAGTCTAGATAAATTGGATCTAAAATAAAGAATAAAAGGAGAGCTGGTCATGCGTCGCATAGTTATTTTAGTCGTAACGGTTATCGCAATTGGGATGACGGTTTACCTTGTCAGTACGATGAACTTTTTTTCACAAAAGAATAATAATGGCCAGCAAGATGCAGTTTCACAGGCAACGGCCAGCCGCTATCAAGAACTGGAAATCCGTGAATATCAGGGGGTGCGCCTGGATCCGGCGATTGGCCCCCGCGATAATTCAATCTCCGGGATTCAAACGGTAGACCTTAACAGCTATCAGCTGCAGCTGACCGGCCTGGTTGACAAGCCAACCAGCTTGAGCTACCAAGAGGTCTTGGCCAAGGAAGCGGCGCAGCGCCTGATCACCCTCTATTGTGTCGAAGGCTGGCAAGCCACGGTGCTCTGGGAAGGCGTGCCGATCACCGATCTGCTGGCCGAAGCCGGGATAAAAGACGAGGCCACCACGGTAATTTTTCACTGTGTCGATGGCTATACCACCGCAATGCCGCTGACAACCATCAAAGACAAGGATATGTTACTGGCCTATTCATCCAATGGCGTGGTATTGCCGGCGTCAATGGGATTTCCCTTTATTGTGGTGGCCGAAGATAAACTGGGCTATAAGTGGGCCCGGTGGGTTGATCAAATTGAGCTGTCCAGTGATGAGGGCTATAAAGGTTACTGGGAAAAGCGCGGCTATCCCAACGACGCCACCGTGAATTAAAACGACGAGCGGTCTTAATAAATTTAAAGCAAATGCGGCTGATATCTAAAATAGCCGCATTTGGTTTAAAATAAATTGATAACTTGCTGCGTTTTGGGTATAATTTACCTATGGAGGTGTGTGCAAATGAAACAAGAAGTGCAAATACCAGCAGGGAAGAAAATTATTAATATAAACGAACTAAAAAAAATGGGACTTAGCTACTATAAGATTAATCAGGCTGTTGAAGCAGGAAAGCTTACAAAGCTAAATAAAAGTAATTATGAAAACTGTGAATTCAGCGGCGAGGTTTCAGATTTTGTCTATGTTTATGCTTATGCACCAACCGGTGTCATTTGCTTGATGAGTGCCGCGGTATACTACGGTTTGTCTAATTATTGGCCGGATTCAATAGATGTTGCAGTACCAAAGAAAAAAAATATCACGACCTTACCAGACTGGCCAACACTCAGTTTATATTATTTCGAAAGAGATCGTTATGAAACTGGAATTTTAGAGCTAAGGACGGGGGAGCATAAATTTAAAATTTATGACATCGAAAAAACGGTTGTTGATATTATTTACTACCGTAATAAGATCGGGATTGAAGAAACGAAAGAGATATTGACAAAGTATTTAAAAAGAGAAGATCGTAACATCAACAAATTATATCGCTATGCTGAGCTTCTAAAGTGTAACGATATTTTAAAAACCTATTTGGAGGTGCTGATTTGATAAGTGCTGATTCCATTAAGGCTAAACTAAAAAATCAGGCATCGGGTCGTGGACAGTTGTATCAGGAAGTTTTGACAGCATACGGCTTGGAAAGAACAATTTATCGGATTTCGGTATCTGAATATTGTTATCATTTCACGTTAAAGGGAGGCATCTTTTTATATGCACTCTTTGAGGGTGATTTTACCCGGGCAACCACTGATATCGATTTGCTGGCTCAGTCGATAAGCAATGATATTAGTGAAATGTCATCCGTTTTTGAAAACATTTTTTCCCTTCAAGTGGATGATGCAATGTATTTTGATTTAAGCACGATTCGAATACAATCAATTACAGAATTTAAGGAATATCACGGAATAAACGTATCGGTTTTAGCCTATTTGGATAAAACTAGAATTCCGATTTCTATTGATATTGGCTTTGGTGATGTGGTTCACCCTGACCGGGTTTTGATGGATTTTCCGGTACTACTTGATATGGAAATCCCGAAGATTTATGCTTATTCATTAGCTACGGCAGTATCAGAAAAATTCGAAGCCATTGTTTCACTTGGTTATGCCAATAGTAGACTTAAGGATTTTTATGACATCTTTATTTTGCTTTGTAACTTTGACTTTGATGCAAATGAACTGTGTGAAGCCATCAAACTGACGTTTTCTCACAGAGGAACACGATTGGACGATATTGTTGCGTTTGAAGATGGCTTCGCGGATGATACGACCCGTCGAAACCGATGGAATGCTTTTGTTAAAAAGAAAAGAGCGATGGTTATTATTGAATTTAGTGATTTGTTAGGAAGTATGAAACTATTCTTAGAACCTGTGATTAACGCAATTAATAAACAAGAAAAATTTGCGGGAGTATGGATTTCGGAAAAGAAAATATGGCGGTTGTTGTAACAAAAAAGCATCAACCGCGTCAGCTCATTATCATCAGATCACGCACTGTTAATTGACCCGGCTGATCGGCTATAATGATTATAATTAAGCAAAAAAAGGAGCGTTCTAATGATTAAATTTATTACCGGAATTACAGCAGTATTGATTGTCCTGGCGGTGGGCACTTTAGTTGTCAAAAACCAGAAACCGCAAATTGAATTGGGGGTGGCGCACAACAAGCTTCGTGAAATACCCACTACACCCAACGCCGTTTCGACGGAAACGGTGCAAGCGGACAAGTTAATTAAAGCACTGCCATTCAAGCAAACATTAGCGGCCTCAAAAGCGGCCATGAAAGCGGCGCTCGCGGCCTATGGCGGCATCGAAATAAAAACAGAAACCGACAACTATATCTATGCCGTTGCCACCACCGCGACCCTTAAATTTCACGATGATATTGAGATTTATTTTGATGAGGATAACAACCGCGTCCAGTATCGGTCGGTATCACGGGCCGGCTATTCTGACGGCGGCTTAAACAGAGCCCGATATCAAGCCATTGCGGCCGCCTATCAAAATAATTAAGCATCAATTTAAGCCCGTCCTGCCCCTGACAATCGTGTCATCAGCTTAAAATTTTATTGCAAAATAAAAATAGCCCAATTTTGCCAGCAATCCCTCTGGGATTAAAAGCGACATTGGACTATTTTTAGGTTGTAGCGTGACCGCAAGGCTAGCTTTTAAGGGGCGCTTAGACTAGCGAAAGAAAAGCGCTTTAATCAGCTTGGCCTGCCACGGCTTAAAGGAAGAACGCAGGGCCTGTCGTGATGCTGCCTGAAAGATTTCGGCTTGACTTGGATAGGCAAAGATAAACTTTAGAAAGGTTCCGGGGCTAAGTTTCTGTTGAATCGCCAGGCTGGCAAGGGGCATGATTTCGCCGGCTTTGTCACCGACTAAGGTAGCGCCGATTAATTTATTGCGGTTGCCGACGATCAGTTTTAAAAATCCCTGGGTATCATTTTCAGCCTGGGCCCGATCATTGTCCGCCAGCGGGACCAGAATGGCGCTTTTAAAGCACTTGGCTTCCCGAGCCATGGCTTCGGTATAGCCGACATGGGCAACCTCGGGTTTGGTGTAGGTTGTCCAGGGAACCGCCGCGTAGTTGGCTTTGGCGCCTAAGTGGAAAAGACTGTTTTTGATGACAATGCCGGCCTGGTAGCTGGCCATATGGGTGAACTGATAGGGGCCGGTGACATCACCGCAGGCATAGATATTTTTAATGTTGGTTTGCATTTTCTTATTGGTGATAATATAACCACGCTTATCAACGGCAATACCCAGCTGATCAAGACCCAGACCGGCGGTAACCGGCGCGCGCCCCAGTGAAACCAGCAGTTGGTCGCCATTGATTTCTTGGCTGACGCCATCTTTTTCGATCAGCACCGCAATCCCATCGGCTTTTTTTGAGACGGCCAGGATTTTGGTCGATAATTTGAGGTTGATCTTTTCGGCGCGGAAGATTTTCTCCATCAGCGGCCCGACCTCCTGATCATCTTTGGTAAATAAGGCGGGGCTGAAATCGATGATCGTGACGGCGGAACCAAGATGGCAAAAACCCTGTCCCAGTTCCAGGCCGATCGGCCCGCCGCCTAATACAATCAAATGGTCTGGCCGTGTTTTCAGATTAAAGATATTCTGGTTGGTCAGGTAAGCAACGGTGTCTAAGCCTTTGATTGGCGGGACGGCTGCCGTCGAGCCAGTGGCAATGACGATCGCTTTGCAAGTAATCAGCTGGTCGTTAACCGCGACCGTGTGGCGGTCTTGCAGCTGCGCTTGGCCAACCACCACGGTAACCCCTAAAGCTTCAAATCGTTCGACTGAATCATGTGGTGCAATGGTGGCAATGACCGCTTGAACACGGCTCATCAGTTCATCAATCTTGACCGCATCAATGGTGGCATGAATCCCAAAGCTTTGGGCATTAGCAATCTCTTTGGCCAGATGAGCCCCTTTTAAAAAACTTTTGCTGGGGACACAGCCGGTATTGAGACAATCGCCGCCCATTTTTTCGCTTTCGACCAGCACCACCCGGGCGCCCAATGCGGCCGCACCAGCCGCTACAACAAGTCCGCCGCTGCCGGCGCCGATAACAACAAGATCAACTTGTTTTTTCATGGTAAGTACCTCTTTCGTTAATAAAATCGGGTTCAGGCATACAATATGCCTGTCGAACATGAGCGGATCATGATAATCATTGATAAAGACCAACTATTCTGTTATTCTTAAGGGGAGTCACCGGCACACAAATATCCTGCCAGCAGGTTGATTCTGATAAGAAAAAAATGAGTAACACATATAGGTGTAATACATAAACGAGGGGGGTGGCTACTGTGATCGATACAAAACTGCGAGGCGTCTTTCAGCCGCTTTTTAATGGCCTGGCGCGGGGCTTAATTAAATTGAAGCTAAGCCCGAACACCATTTCACTGGCGGCCTTTGGCGTGGGGCTTGGAGCCAGCTTATCAATTGCCATGGGGCATCTTGTGCCAGCCGTGATCTTGTTATGGCTGTCTGGCTTGTTGGATGTTTTAGATGGCAGCGTCGCCCGTTTGACGGCGACCGCATCACCGCTCGGCGCCTATCTGGATCTGATTTTTGATCGGATGGTCGAGTCGGCCGTGATTTTGGCTTGCTTTTTTTTATTACCCCAATATGTGCTGGCCTACCTCTTATTTTTTGTGGCGGTCTTATTTAATTTTACCACATTTATCGTTGCGGGCGCACTTATTAAAAATAACAGCACCAAAAGCATGCATTATGATATTGGCATCGTCGAAAGAACCGAAACCTTTATTGTCTTCACGCTGATGCTCTTGTTTCAACCCTTTGCCGGCCTAATCTTAATGATTTTTAATGGCCTGATCTTTTTAACCGGAGGTCTCCGTTTTTTGCGGATTATCAGGAGCGCTGCCGATGGCCTTTCTTAAAAATCAAGATGACCAGCGGATCCGCTTGACAACCTCGCAAAAAAAAGCCGTGAAAAACATCTTGCTGCTATTACTACTGCTGGTGCTCATCGCTGGCGCTTACGATTATTGTGATGATTTAAGCCGACTGATCGGCCTGCTGTCGGCGGGATCATTGGATGATCTGGTTACGTTGATCGCTTCCTTTGGTTTATGGGAGCCGGTGATCAGTATTCTGCTGATGATTTTGCAGGCTTTTATTGCACCGATTCCCTCATTTCTGATCACCGCCGCTAACGGGGTCATCTTTGGGGTCTTTGGGGGGATTATGATCTCCTGGCTGGGCGCCATGCTGGGGGCTGCCGGAACCTTTTATTTAGCCCGTTATCTGGGACTGGCATTCGTCAGAAAAATTCAAAAAAGTGGGGGATTGATCAAAAAAGTTGATGAGATCAGCGGCCGATATGGGACTAAAGTGGTGCTGCTGGCCCGCTTGCTGCCTTTTATTTCATTTGACTTTATCAGTTATGCCGCCGGTTTAAGTAATATCAAAGCCTTGCATTTCTTTATCGCTACCGGCCTTGGGATGATCCCGGGAACCATTGCCTATGTCCTTTTGGGTAATCAAATATTAGCCTTAAGCCGATATTCTGTCGGGATTACGCTGCTTGTCCTGATTGCCACTGTCGTGGCTTTGATCGGTGCCAAACTTATAAAAAAATTTCAGTTAGGAAAAAAATGATGAATATGAAGCATAACAGCAATCGTTTAATCAATAGGCTGGCGGTAAGCCTATTGATCGTGATAGGCGTCCTCGGATTGGGAGCCTGTAGTCAGTCAGCCCAGCAGCCTAAAACAGTGGCTGATTTCAAGTCCTGGGATGAGGTCAGCAGCGCTGGTCAAGATCAGCCAGTCACCATTTTAATGTGGGGCGGAAATGAAAGTGTCAATCAGTACATCGATCAGTATGTTGCCGACCATGTCAAAGAAGCCTATGGGATTTCCTTAAAAAGGGTGCCCATGAATGCCCCTGATTATATCACCAAGCTGCTCAACGAGAAAAAAAGCAAGCTCGAGGCAGGCAGCGCCGATTTGGTCTGGATCAATGCCGAAAACTTTGCCACCGCTAAGGCGGCGGGTTTGCTGGCGGGGCCGATAACGCCCTTGTTACCCAATCTAAACCGCTATTACGATTTGAGCGCCGCCGATTTAAATTACGATGCGGGCATCCCCATCGACGGATATGAAGCGATCTGGGGGCGGGCTCAGTTGGTCATTAGTTATGATGCGGCGGTGGTGCCCAACCCGCCTAGAACCTATGCCGAACTGCTGGCTTGGCTAAAGCCAATCCCGGCAAGTTTACCTACCCCCGCTTGCCCGATGATTTTGTCGGCAGTGCCTTTGTCCGAAACGCTTTTTATGAATTAACCGGCCAGTCGGACATCTTTCAGGGTGATCTCAGTGCCGCCGAATTTGAGGAGTTGGCCCAACCGGTGGTCGCCTATTTCAAAGCCTTAAACCCCTATCTCTGGAATCAGGGGCAATCATTTCCGGCCAGCCAGGAACAATTGGATGCCCTCTTTAAAAATGGCGAGGTCGACATGACGATTGGCTTTGAAGTCGGTAAGACTGCCGGTTTAGTGGCCGCACAGGTTTATCCGGAGACTGTCAAGAGTTATGTTTTTGATAGCGGCACCATTGGCAATGCCCATTATCTGGGGATTCCCTTTAATGCCCCCAATCCGGCCGGCGCCTTGCTGGTGATCGATTTTCTGCAAAGTCCGGAAGCCCAAATCGAAAAAATGAAGCCGGCTGTCTGGGGGGATATGCCGGCGGTGGCGGTCGATCAGCTCAGTCCGCCCCAGCAGGCGTCCTTAAGGGCGGTCGAAGCGGAATCGGGCGCCCTGAGTCTGCAAGAACTGACCGCCAAACGGCGACCGGAAATGAAGGCTGTCTATCTGGAGTGGATCAAAAATCTCTGGGTTGAGCAGATCGCCGGCCAGTAAAAATCAATCGGAGGGTTAAAAGCAATGAAAACACTTGTTTTAGTGGGTGGCGGACATGCCCATGTTCACGTCATCAAGCAGTTGGCCAAAGCACCAATAACCGATGTTGCGGTGATTTTGATTTCGACCAATAAAAAACAGTATTATTCGGGAATGGCATCGGCCTATCTCGAAGGCCTTTATACCGAGGCGGACTTTTCCTTTGATTTACCGCGACTATGCGCCCACAGCGGGATTAGCTTTATTGAAGATACCGTTACGGCCATCGACCCAAGCGCTAACAGCCTGGAAACCGCCGCCGGCTTACGGGTCGCTTTTGATATCCTGTCGCTGGACACCGGCTCAGAACTGGCCGGAAAAAATATTCCGGGCGCCCAGGAATTTGCCCACATGATCAAACCCTTAGGCAATTTAATCGGCCTAAAGAAAGCCTTAGAAGCTGCCGATCGGCCGCTGAACATCGTGATTACCGGGGCCGGCGCGGCCGGCGTCGAAATAGCCTTAGCGATCCGTTCCCTGGCGACCCAAAAGGGCCAGTCCTTTACCATCACCATCATCGAAGCGGGTTCAGAAATCATGTCCGGCTATCTGCCCGGTGTCAAGCAGGCCTGTCAAAAAAGACTGGCGGATGCCGAGGTCACATTACTGACCAAGCAACGGGTGACAGAGATTACTGACAAAGCCCTTCTGCTCGAATCCGCAAGGCTGGTGCCCTATGACCTGATCATCTGGGCCGCCGGGGCAACCGCCAGCCGCTTCTACCGGGAGTCCGGCTTGCCAGTCGATCAAGGAGGTTATCTGCTGGTAGAACCAACCTTACAGGCAGTCGATCATCCCCACATCTTTGGTGCCGGCGATTGCATTGCCTTTAAAGATTACGATTATGTCAAGAAGGTCGGGGTTTATGCGATCAGGGAAGCCCCCTTCTTATGGGAGAATCTTTGCAACAGCCTGGCCGGTAAGCCCTTAGTAAGCTATCAGCCGCAAAAATCATACCTGGCCATTATCAACCAGGGTGATCGCTGTGGACTCTTATCTTATGGCGGTCTGGTGCTCAAGGGCAGGCTGGTCTGGCGCTTAAAGGACGCCATCGATAGCCGTTTCATGAAGACGTATCAAGCCGCCAACGAGGACGGGGATGATGACTAAGGGTTCCGGGCTGCCCTCAAACAAGCCCACAGCACCGCTTTTTTTACTGGTGCCGGTGATCCTGATTTACAGTCTTTTGATCGGCGGCGGCCTCCTGCAGCTGATCATTGAAAGCAGCGGCTTTATCCCGGCCCTGGGCTTGCAGGAAGTCAGCTTAAGCCATTACCTGAAAATTCTGGGCGATCCAACATTTTTAGCAAGTCTGGGTTATTCGCTTTATTTGGCTTTTGTTTCGGCCAGTCTGTCAACCCTCCTGGGCCTGTTAATCGCCTATAAAATGGTCTTTTCTAAAAAGGACAGCATTAAAAAATTGACCCGGAAAATACTCCAGGTCGGCGTCGTCCTGCCCTATTTATTGGTGGTTTTTTTAGTCATGCTGATGCTGTCAAAAGCCGGATTGGTCTCCCGAATTGCTTATCAGGCCGGCCTGATTGGCGGTCTGGACCATTTCCCCAATCTTCTTTATGATCCCTGGGGCGGGGGCATTATCCTGACCTTTGTGGCCAAAGGAACGCCTTTTATTGGCTTGTTTGCCGTGACGGTGATGGCCAATATCAGCGACACCTACAGTCAGGTGGCCAAAACCCTGGGTTTGAGCAATTTTATGATTCTAAAAAAAATAATTCTGCCGCTGTCGTCCAATGCGATTGTCTGGAGTTCAGCGATTATTTTTGCTTACAATTTGGGCTCTTTTGAAGTGCCCTATTTATTGGGCAATGTAAAAGTCGTCAGCCTGTCATCCCGACTCTATAGTTTATACATAAGTCCCCAGATTGACACCATCCCAACGGCCATGGCCATGAGCCTGACGCTTTTGCTGGTTGGTCTGATCAGCGTTTGCATCTATGGGCTGCTGCTAAATCGGCTTTTGAAGGGGAAGAGCAGATGAAAAAAATTTTACCAGGAGCCCTGATTGGGCTATTGATCGGGCTGCTGCTAATACCACTGCTGCTGATTATGCTCTTATCCTTTTTTTCCTATTACAAGTATCTGCAAGTAGTGCCGACCGCTTTTAGTCTCGCCAACTGGCAGCAGCTGTTAACCCAAAACCGCTTGTTTTGGACTGGCTTAATAAACAGCCTGGTAATTGCCACCGCCACTGCCATCGGCGCCACGATCGTCGGCTTGATGACCGGCCGGGCCCTGACCCGCTACCGCTTCAGGGGTCAGAAGCTGCTCCTCTTATTGCTGTCGCTGCCGCTATTTATCCCCAGTATCGCCTTGTTTATTGGGGTTCATCTGATGATGATTCAGCTAGCTCTGATCAATACCTATCTGGGGGTGATCCTTGCCCAGATGATTATTTCGATCCCCTATGCGACAACCATCAGCATGGCTTTTTTCGCGGGGATTCCCCGGGATATCGAAGATCTGGCCCGGACCCTGGGTTGCTCAAATAAAAAACTGTTCTTAAAAGTCATGGCGCCGCTGCTGCTGCCGGGCATTTTGTTATCGCTGTCGATTTGTTTTGTGCTGTCTTTTTCAGAATATTTTTCGGTTTTTTTAGTCGGCGGCGGCCGGATTATTACCCTCTCGATGGTGATGTTTCCCTTTCTCAGCAACAGTGATTACGGTAACGGGGCGGCCATCAGCCTGGTCTTTTTAGGAGTCAATCTGGCGGTCTTTATCGGTGCTGATGTGGTGATCCGAAAAAAAGTCAAAGGACGGCCATACTTATATGAATAGAGGTGAAATGTGACGAAATTAAAGGTTACCGGCCTATGTAAAAGCTATGATCATAACGCGCTGTTGCGGGATATTAATTTTGAAGTCGCGGAAGGATCGCTTTTTTCGATATTAGGAGCATCGGGCTCTGGCAAAACGACGATTTTAAAAATCATCAGCGGGCTGATTCCGGCCGATCATGGCCAGCTCTATTTAGATGGCTGCGAGATTAGCCGGCTCAAGCCGGAAGAACGGGGGATAGCCTATGTTTTTCAGGAGCCGCTCTTGTTTCCCCATTTAACGGTTAAAGACAACATTGGCTTTGGCCTGATGATCCGAAATGTTAAGCCCGCAAGGATTGAAAACCGGGTTGACCAGTTATTGACCTTGTTAAAAATCGAAGACCTCAAAGACCGCCGTCCCTTTGAAATTTCTGGTGGTCAGCAGCAACGGGTTGCGATTGCCCGCGCCTTGGCCACAGAGCCGCCGCTGATTTTGATGGATGAGCCCTTTTCCAACCTGGACCCATTACTGCGACAGGAAATGGGCGCCTTGTTGAAGCGTCTGCAGCAGCAGCTGGGGCTGACGATTGTCTTTGTCACCCATGATCTCAACGAAAGCCTGATTTTGTCCGACCAGATCGCCTTAATGGCCGATGGTAAAATCCTTCAGAGCGGCCCAGCCAAAACGGTTTACTATCAGCCTGGCAGTCGCCAAATTGGAGCCTTAATGGGAGCCGGTAATTGGATTCCCGGCCAGATTGAGCAAGGTTGCTTCCGCTCTGCCCTGGGGAGCTTTAACGCCCACGGTCAAGCACCGGGGCCAGCCCACTTGTTTTTAAGGCCCCACCAGGTCGACATCGCGCCACCCTCGGCAGACAATCGCTTTAAAATTGTCAAGATTGAGACCCAGGGTAAAGAGACCCGCCTGTTTCTGGCTTACCAAAACGGCCAGCTGCTTGTCGATACCTTTAAGGACCTTACCGCTCAAGCCGGGGATTGGCTGGGTTTACAGTTTCCCAGCCACCGGCTCCACTATGTCCGCCTAGCGGTCTAGAGGGCTAGTGCCGGGTTTTAGTAGCGGAGATTTAATTATTTTAAAAATGCATATCCTTGACGGCAACTTTCCTTTATTTCAGGTTAAATTTGTGTTATTATAAAGTCATTGTTATTAGCAAAAGATTAATTGAAAGAGAGCAAACATTTCGCAGCATAAAGGTGAGCCGCAATTGTGAAAAGTAAGATTATCATTGTCGACAGCATCATTGGCCTGGCAGTAATCGGTTTGATGGGGTGCTATGAATAAGATAAAAACTATCCCAGATGTCCTAAATAAAATAAATGAATCAACCGGGGATCAGGCATTGATCTGCTATTATGAAAATATCATGGTTAGCATGTATGCTTCAAGTCTCTTGTTTATTGCGGCCATCATGAATTTTCTGGTTCGTTTTAATCTTCAGCAGTACAGTGTCAGCCAGTCATTGGTTGACAGCATTATCTTTATTTTGCTGGCGATCCTGTTTTCCGTTGCGGTTAAATTAAAAATTAACGTTAAGATTATGAATTGGATTATCGCAATTCTATCCGGTCTGACACTGATTTATATTTTTATTCGTTTTTATGATGTCATTGGTCCGGCTGTCTGGACGATTGCATTTATCCAATTATCATTGGCACTGGTGCGTATTTCAAAATCGATGCTGATCGTATTGGAATTGGCAACCATCATCGCGTTTTTCTATTCGATATATCATACTTTTGAAAATCAATTTCTAGATCTGGATTTAATCTACTATGTCGTTCAGTTTGTTTTATTCCTCGTGTTAAGTATAATTCTTGCCTCTGTTCATCAGATCAATGTTAACCGCTACTTTTCAGTGGAGAAAAAGTACCGCGAAGTGACTGAAAAAAACACCGAGATCGAGTTGTTAAATGATGCAATAAAAAAATCCGAAGAGCAAGCCATAGACATTGCCTACCATGATATCTTGACCGGTTTGCCTAACCGCTATTACCTAATGACAAACTTAAATACAATTATCCAGCAGTGTAAATGTCGAGACCGTTTCCTGGGTGTTTTTTTCATGGATCTGGATGATTTTAAATTGATTAATGATACCATGGGCCATGATGCTGGTGATGAATTGCTAAAAATAGTAGCCCGCCGTCTAAAAAATAGTATGCGGGAAAATGATTTAGTGGCTCGGATTGGAGGGGATGAATTCATTATTCTGATCCAAAGTTTGGGCGAGGGTCAAGCCATGGATACGGTCGCAGATCAAATTCTTGACTGTTTTAAACAGCCCTTTAATTTAGGTGGACAGAAATGTTATATTACAACGAGTCTGGGTTTGGCTATTTGCCCAACTGATGGTGATGATGGCGAAACGCTGATAAAACATGCCGATATAGCCATGTATAAAGCCAAGGAAAAAGGTAAGAACCAGTATGTCCGGTTTTCTGAAGCCATGAAAAAACATATTCATGAAACCATGGAAACTACCCACGAATTATATGAAGCTTTAAATAACCAAGAATTTGAGATGTTTTATCAGCCCCAGATAAATGTATCAAGTGGTAAAATTGTTGGGATCGAGGCTTTAATCCGGTGGCACCACAAAAACAGGGGCTTGCTGTTAGCTGATCAATTTATGAAGATTGCCGAGCAGACAAGCCTAATCAATGAGATCGGTGAATGGGTTCTTTATACCGCCTGTCACCAGGTAAAAAATTTCCAGGATTTGGGCTCAAAAGACCTGCGAGTCAGCGTTAACTTATCCGCTCGCGAATTGCTACACCCTAAAATAGCCGAACGGATTGAGTCGATTCTTGGCGAAACCGGTTTATCTGAGGATTGCCTTGAACTGGAAATTACCGAAAAAACAGCGATGCTGGAAAAAGAAAAAATGCCTCAGATCCTGGACACCCTGAAAAAGATTGGCGTGCATATGACAATTGATGATTTTGGGTCTGAATATGCTTCATTGAATTATTTAAAGAAGTTGCCGATTGATCGCATTAAAATTCCGATGCTAAATATCAATGGGGATATCAATAATGATACCGAGAAGGCATTTACCAAAGCAATCATTGTTTTAGCACGAGGTATGGGTTGTTTGGTAACCGCTGAAGGGGTTCAAACAAAAAAACAGTATGAATTCTTAAATCAGCGAATATGTGATGAAGTACAGGGATACTATTATCATAAACCGCTATCGGCAACTGCGTTGAAAAAATTATTGGATGACCAGTTAAAAACCAGCTAGCATCTTAATTATAAAAGACTAACTATATGGTAACTAAAGCCAGCAAGCGAGGAGATATGATGCAGATTGTTATGGTACACGGCTACTTTTTAAAGGGAACCGGCAGCAACCTATTTGTGGAGAATAGCTGTCGGGAATTATGTAAAATGGGTCATCAGGTGAATCTTTTCTGTCAGGAAAATGATCCTGATCAATTTGACTTTATCGAAAAAGCATTCGATTTTAATGACCAAAACAGTCAAAGTTGGATCGTTTACCAGAACGAGACCGCTTATCCGGGCAAGTGCCACCTGTATCGGCCTAACCTGAACGGTTTTTTACCGGTTTATGTTTATGATGACTATCAGGGCTATCAGGTCAAAACTTATACCAACTGCAGCAAAGCAGAAATTGAGTCCTATCTTGAGAATAACCGGCGAGCGATCGATACGGCGCTGATCAGCAGGCAAACCGATATGGTTTGGACCAACCACACGATTATGCAGCCGGTTTATGTCGCCCGAAGTCACTTGGGTCTGGGTCAATGTCATCATGTCATGACGGTTCATGGCAGCTGTTTGAATTTCTCGGTCAGAAACAGTGGCCTGCTTCAGGATTACGCCCGCGAAGCGATTGCCAACGCCGACCGGATTGCCTTTGTCAGTCATTTTTCAGAAAATGAGTTTCTCGAATTTTTTGACAATGATCTTGAGATCAAAGAAAAATCAATCGCCATCCCAGGCGGCGTGGATCTGCAAAAGTTTATCACCCTCACGGACAGCAGTCAAAAACAAGCGGTCATTGACAGCCTTGTGAGTGAACTGAAACTAGCAGCCCAGCAGTTGGGCAGTAAGCCGAATCTCGATGACGGGCTCTGGAAAACCGATCCCGATATTATTGCTAAGCTTGAAAAAATTGACTTTGGCAATGAACAAATCGTTTTATATTATGGCAAATATTTATGGACAAAGGGTATCCAGCTGATCATTGCAGCCGCGCCGCTGATTATGATGGATCACCATCAGCTGCGCTTTTTGCTGGTCGGGTTTGGGTCATCCCGATCCTATTTCGAAGCGATGATTACGGCCTTGGACCACGCTGATCAAGCTGCCTTTATCGAGCTGATTAGCCACCCGGAAACCGCTGATGGCGAAATCGACCCGAGTTCAGCCCGGTTCTTTACAGCCTTACTCAAAAAACTGGATGATCCGGATTTTGCCAGCGCTTATTTTGCCGAGGCCAAAGATAAAATTGCAGCAGCCTTTGTCCTGACCGGTTTTTTAGGCCATAATCAACTAAAATGCCTGATCGCCTGTGCCGATATTACCGTGGCAACCTCAATCTTTCCCGAAGCCTTCGGTCTGGTCGCCGCCGAAGCCCTATCATCGGGGATTATTCCGGTACAAACCGATCACAGTGGCTTCTCCGAGGTCATTAAACGTTATATCGACGAATTTGATGATGTTTTTGACCGACACAGCTTGAAGCAACTGGCCTTAGATGATCAACTGGTACTTAAATCTGGCCAGTAATATTTCTGTTTTGCTAAGCGATTATCAGGCGATGAACAGCCAGGAAAGACAGCAGATTCGGGAACGGGCCAGAAAGATCAGTGTTGACAACTACTCCTGGGAGTCGGTGGTTAAAAACTACATCAATCCTTTGATTGAAAGATAGACTAAAATCAAGAGATTCGAATAAGTGGAGGAAGCGATGAAAACATTTAAGTACAGTACCATTGTGACCCTAATCCTGACGCTATTATCAGCCATTGCTATTTTCGCCATTGATGATGTGGTTCCAAATATCTTAAACGGTCCAATGAAAGACCATATCCTTGATAATATGGATAACTACAATGCCTTTCTATTTGGTATTTTTACTGGTTCGCTGGTCAGTTTTATCGTTGCGGTGGTAGGTTATGCCACTGAGCGAAGACGGCTGATTGCTGAAATTTGGAACAATGCCAGAAAGCTGACCATTGATTTTAAATTATTGTTGCTGGATAACATCGATTTCAAAGATTTGACCCAAGACAAGCTTTCGAAAACAATTGAAGATCAGCAAGGATTCAACCAACAGGTTAGAGAATGGTTGACTTTTCACAGTTCACCCTACATGATGAATATTATGCAGCTGGATTTTTTGATTAATCATGGCGAAACCGCCAATCTGATTAAAACCCTCGAAAAAAATATAAAAATACTTCGCAGTGTCGTTGATGGTTTTATGAACGCCTATTTAAATAAACGGTTAAAAGATAACTATGGTGATGTCGACATCGAAAAACTGTTTGCCGTAATAACAGATCAGGATGAAGAGAAGGTTCTTCAGACTGTGGAGGATCTGCTGGAGGATATCTTTAAATTTCTCAATAAAAAATAAAGGAGAAGATCTCATGAAAATAATGACTTGGTCACGACCAACTAGCCCGGTGGGTGCAAGCCCGGTGATCGTTTCGGAATATGTACTCAATGAGCTGGGCATTTTTGTCAAGCGTGAAAAACGGATGCCCAAGAAAGCCAAGTTTACCGCCCTGACCGGTTTTCGCGTTGGCTATGCAGCCGTTCCCGGAACCGACTACCGCGCCGCGCCGCTCGATCGCAATGCGATTCTCTGGCACAAGATCACCCGCATCCAAGCAGCCGGGGAGAGTTGCCTGACCATCTCGGGAAATCGCCAGGACACGATCAATCTGTGTTTTGATCCGGACAATCGCGAGGCGGTTCGGGAATATATCAAAACGATGCGACAACAGCACCCGATCGTTCGGGCAGCCGATTACGACGCGGCGGCCTGGCTGTGCTGGCGGGACGATGATGACTGGGGTGATCCGCAACTGCCGCTGACCGAGATGGTCGCCCTAGAATTAGAGACGGAGCGCTTTATTGAACCCGAAATTTTAGCAGAAACCACCCTGATCGGAGTCCGCGAAACACCAGCATCCCAGGAATCGCCAAAATCTCAGGCCTTCACGGTGCCAAATGATCGTCCGAAATTCTGTCATAACTGCGGTGAAACCCTGGCTCTTGATGGAAATTTCTGTCCCCACTGCGGTAGCCCGATTCAGCCGGATTAAGCCAGCATCGAAGTAACCGATCTAAAATGACATCAACGAAATGAGGAGTTAGCAATGGAAAGAATTCAGGTAGCAGTCAATCATCAGATTCGCATCACCATCGTCGGCCTGTGCTTGCTGGCGACGATTTTTGTCGCGGTTTATTTTAATTACTTTAAGGGCATTGATGTGGTTTATACCCATCTCTTTTATGTCGTGATTGTGATGGTGGGTTTGTGGTACAAGCGTTATGTGATCCAGCTGGCGATATTTCTGGGACTATTCCATATCGTGATGGACTATCTCAGCAATGGTGCCTTTTTAATGCCGCCGCTGCTACGCGCCAGCATTTTGCTGTTTGTCGCCTCGGGGATCTATCTTCTGATCAATCAGCTGGAATGCAGCCATAAAAATCTCGATCAGGTGATGAAAAGCGTCGGCGATGGCATTATCGTCGTGGATCTGGACCAGCGGGTGACAATGCTGAATCGCGTCGCCGAAGAACTGACTGGCTGGTCGAGTGATGAGGCTCGCGGCGAAAGCTTTGCGCAGGTCTTTAAACTGTCCCATGAAAACCCCGAATATCAGGTGCCCAATCCAGTTGATGCGGTCTTAAAAACCGATTTGCCGACCGTCTCTACCAAACATGCGGTGATCACTGATCGCCAAGGCAACCGCTTCAATATTGAAGACAGCGCCACGCCAGTAAAGGACGCTGAGGGCATTACCACCGGGGTGGTGTTGATTTTTCGGGATATTACCGCACAGCGGGCGCAGAACGAACAAATTGAATACCTGAGTTACCACGACCATCTGACCGGCCTTTATAACCGTCGTTATTTTGAGAAAGAACTTAAACGGATCGACGGTCGCCGACATTTCCCGCTATCGATTATTATGGGCGATATCAACAATCTCAAAATGATTAATGATTCTTTTGGCCACCTGGCTGGCGATGAAGTGATTTATGCGGCCGGCAAAACGCTAAAGAAATTCTGTCGACCAAACGATGTCATCGCCCGCTGGGGTGGCGATGAATTTGTCCTGATGCTGCCTAATACCGATGAGGCGACTACCGAAAAAATTGTCACGCGAATGAACCAGTCGGTCGCCCTGGCGCCGGTTGATCAGGGGATGCTGTCAATCGCCTTTGGTTGGGACACCAAAAGAAATCTCTCCGAAGATATCCAGGCAGTCTTTAAAAATGCCGAAAACTATATGTACAAGCACAAACTGCAGATGAAACCGCAGGTTCGCGAGGATACCATTCGCATCATTATGGCGTCGCTCTACGAAAAATGCGAAATTGAAAAAAGTCATAGCGAGAATGTCCGTCGTTATGCCCAGCAAATTGGCCAGGCAATGGATCTTACTGAACCGGAAATGGAGACCCTGCATTGGGCGGCCTTGCTTCACGACATCGGCAAGGTTACCCTTGCAGCGAGGGTTCTCAAAGAAAAGACGGCCTTAACAAACGATCAGTGGGTGGCGATCAAACGTCATCCCGAAATTGGCTATCATATTGTCAACACCTCGGCAGACATGGCCGAAATTGCGCTGGCGATTCAGGGTCATCACGAGTGGTGGGATGGTAGTGGTTATCCCAAGCATTTAGCAGGCCGAAAAATCCCCCTGAGTGCCCGGATTATCGCGATTGCCGAGGCCTATGATGCAATGTTGACCGACCGCCCCTACCAGCCGGCACTGACAAAAGCGGCGGCGATCGCGGCGATCCTCCAGGGTTCTGGCAGCCAGTTTGACCCGGCTATCGCGGCGCTTTTTGTAAGCCTGGTCGGGAATTAGGTGCATCAAAAATCCTGAAGTTTGGCCAGACTCCAGTCCGTTTTAGGCAAAGAAAAAAGCCGGGTGACCGGCTATTTCTAATCAACTTTATTATTGCAGGCACGCGCTAAACAGCGCGACCTGCTTTTTTTAATTCTCGTCAATATCAAAGAACCCCAGCCCATCGAGGGCTTTTATCGATTTATGCATATAGGTCTCGTTGGTAATCGGCCAGCTGTGGCCAATCCGATACAATACTTCCGAACTAAACAAGTTAGTCGGATCAATCGGGTAGATGTTATTAACGGTATCGCTCGTCAGATAGACAATCAGCCCAGAAATTGCCGGCGCCACCTCGGGGTCAGCCATGCCAGCTTGCAAAGCCGCGTCAAAATCACGATCGCTGACGATTTCGATGTCAAAGCCGTAGGCGATCATTTCTTTTAGGACATCGGCCATGAACACCGTATGGTTATTGTAGGGATGAAAGACCGTCAACTCCGGGTTGGTTTCGGACAGTTTTAAAATAGCCTGGGCGGTCAGGTCAATCGGTGAAAACTCGACCGGCTGGCTTAAGCCACTAAGGGGAAATTTGCCGAGAATCTTATAACCCTTCAAGCCGCGCATAAAGCCATTATGGAGAAAGTTGATCTGGAATTCGCCATCGCTGTTACGACTCATCAGATTGCCCACCCGCATAATTTTAGCGACCAGGTCGCCCTTGGCGACGGCAGCCAAAACTGCCCGTTCGGCCAGAAACTTGGAATGAACATAGGCGTTCTCAAGGCTCTGGCCAAAGTAGAGCTCGTTTTCTTTAATCCGTTTATCGGCTGGTGGGCAGCCGTTTTTACCTTCACCGGCAATGCTGACGGTCGATACCTGGATCAGTTGCATGGCGGTTTTTTGGCACAAAGCAATCAGGTTTTCAACCCCCCGAACATTGATTTTTTCGAGGGTATCATCAGCCACAAAATGCTTGACGCAGGCGGCACAATTAATGACGGTGTCAGCCCCACTGCTTTCAAGCGCGGTCAGGCTGTCAGGCTTGGTGATATCACCCTCAACACAGAAAATCCGCTTGCCAAAAAGCTCCTCATAATCACGGTCAAAATAGTAGACCAGCATTGTTTTAATGCGCTGTTCCAGCGACCGCGCCTTGCCCTTGCGGATAAAGCAGGTCACCTTGCCCTCATAATGATCGATAAACTCCTTAAGGACATGGGTACCCAGAAAGCCGGTCGCGCCAGTTAAGATGATATCGCCCAGCGGGCTGGTGGCCAGGCTGGCCAAATTGCTAACATCGTTTTTGGCCAGCACCGAGGTCAGGCTCGGGTAGTCAAAGTTGACAATTAGATCGGTCGGGTCAATTGCTTTGGCCTGATCCTTTTCAATAAAGGCGGCCAGTTTCTGAACCGTTTTATACTCAAAGATATCCGCGTAGGCCAGCGGAATCTGCTGGCTCAGGCACTTCATGGCCACCTTGGTAGCCGAAATCGAGGTGCCGCCGATGGCAAAGAAATCATCCAGTACCGAGACGGTCTCAAGCCCCAGGGTGGCACTAAAAATTTCGACCAGCTGTTTTTCCAGCGCTGTTTCGGGAGCCAGATAGTCGGCAATTTTGATTCCGGTTTCGGGCTGGGGCAGGGCTTTTTTATCGACCTTGCCGCCGGGGGTCACTGGCATTGCCGCCAGATGGACATAAAAGCTGGGGATCATATACTCGGGCAGCTGCGACAAGAGCAGATGATGCCAGACCTTGGGGTCGATTTGGCCCTCGGGTCGGGTGTAGTAAGCGACAATATATTGATTACCGGCCTGCTCTAAAACAGTCACCGCGGTTTCTTTGATCCCGGGATGGGCGATCATGGCGCCTTCAATTTCACTCAGTTCAATCCGGTAGCCGCGTATTTTAACCTGTGAATCAATCCGACCAATGTACTCAATCAGGCCGTCACCGCGGCGGCGCACCATATCGCCGGTGCGGTAGAGCACTCGGTCTTCGGCACCGTTGGTAAAAGGATTATTGACAAAGGCGGCGGCGGTTTTGTCAGGCAGATTATGATAGCCCCGGCTAATCTGGCGGCCAGCATGGCAAAGCTCTCCCGGCATCCCCACCGGCACCTGATTCATTTGTTCATCAACGATATAGGAAAAGACATTGATCAGCGATTTGCCAATCGGGATATTGTGGTATTCGCGATCAACGTTAAAAATCGTCGAGACCACCGTGCTTTCGGTCGGGCCATAGGCATTGACGACGGTATAGGGACGGTCGTAGTAATGTTTTAGTTTTTCGCCGCCAACGATGAAATGGGTCAGGCTACCGCCGTCGGTCAGATTGTCGATGATGATCTCGCCCATCTGGGTCGGGATCAGGACCACGTTGATGGCCTCTCCTTTTAAAATTTCGCAGACTTGAATGGCATCCTTGCGGACGTCTTCGGAAAACAGGTAGAGGCAAGCACCATTAGCCAGGGTCGGGAAAATTCCCAGCACCGAGGCATCAAAACAAAAGCTGGAATACTGGGCACACTTGGTGTTTTCATTGAGCTTACGGGCCAGGCTTTCATTGTAAATTAAGTTACTCAGATTACTGTGGCTGATCATCACGCCCTTGGGTTTTCCGGTCGAGCCGGAGGTATAGATCATATAGGCCAGGTCTTCGCCCTTTGCTTTGTCGGCCGCCCAGCTTTTATCCGGCAGGGGAAAGCCGCTGGCGGTGACGGTGTCGAGGTTGATGGTCTGGTTGGTAAAAAACCGGCTTAGCTGTTGGTATTCATCGACATAAAGCAGAATATCAGCAGCCGAATCGGCCATCATGTATTGGAGCCGGTCTTCGGGATATTCGGGGTCTAGTGGCACATAGGCAGCGCCGGCCTTCATGGCGGCAATAACGCCGATGATAAACTCCCGGGTTCGGCCGGACAGGACTCCGACAAAGTCTTCTTTCTTAACTCCGGCGGCCAGCAGCTGGACGGCCAGGGCATCCGAGGCGGCATCGAGCTGGGCATAAGTGATGCTACCCTTACGATCCTGGACGGCGGGGTGATCGGGGTATTGGGCAGCGGCGGCAACAAACAGATCGATAAAGGTGCGGCCGTAGAAGCGGGGATCATCGACCATCTCGCGCTGCTCATCAAAGAGCAGTTTAATTTGATCCAAATCGTCGGTAACCAGAGCCTGTTGGGCGGCCAGGGCGAGATTCTCAAGCAGGGCGTTGATGGAGCTATCTTCATAAAGATTGCTCTCGAAGCTGGCGCGGAAATGGTAGCGGCCTTGATGGATTGACACTTCCACCAAAATCGCCGCGATGATCCCTTCGCTGATGACTTCCTGGGCTTGGGTCGGCAGACCGGCAAGGCTGTTAAACTCAAAATTATCACCCTGATAAACAAACATCACCTCGGCGCTGATACCAAAGGCGCGGCTGATTTCGGCAAAGGAATAGCTATCATGATCCATGCTATCGAGTAGCTGGTTTTTGGTGGCCGTAAAGAGCGCCGTTGCCGAAGTCTCAAGCCGACAGTAAACTGGCAAAGTTTTGACGTACATCCCGATCGAGCGGGCCGTCCGGGAATCACTGCGGCCGTTGTAGATGGTCGTAAAGACGCTGTGATCGCTATGGTTGTAGCGGCCTAAAAGATAGCCGAAGAGGCCGACAAAAAAGGCATTGGCGGTAATCTTATGGGCGTCGCAATAGTTGGTCACCGCGGCAACATCAAGACTAGCCGGCACCAGGTTTACTTGACCGAGGCTTTTGACGGCCTCGTTTTTGTCTGGTGCGAGTAAGAAGTTGGTCTCGCAGCCGTCCAAAAGCGCCCCGTAATAGGCCTTGGCGCGCTGATAATCGGCCCCGGCGCGGCTTTGCTGTTCGTCCCGGGCGGCTTCAAAACCACTGTAGCTTTCCGGGCTCAGCGCTTCGCCGGCATAGGCACGGTTAATATCTTCAATTAGAATCACTAGCGAGCTACCGTCACAGATGCTGTGATGGATATCGATAAAGAAATAGTTGCCGGTTATGGTTTGATATAGGGCAGCATTAAATAACCGGCCTTCAACCAGCTTAAAGGGAGTGATCAGTTTTTCGATCTCCAGATAGTCTTTAATCCGCAGCGTAAAGGGATCGTTATCGCGGCGCCGCTGCATAATTTCGCCGGCATCGTCCATATAGAAGCGGGTTTTAATATAGGGATGGGCAGCAATAGTCGCTTCGATCGCATGTTTAAGCCGCCCCAGATCGACATCCGGATGGAGCTTAAACAAAAAGGGAATATGGTAAAGCAGTTCGTTCGGTTTGGCCATCGATTCGACAAACAGCCCCATCTGGGTTTGGGTCAGCGGGTAGGCGTTCTTTTTGGTCGCGGCGGTGGCCGGGTCGGCGGCTGTGGCGGCGGTCAGGAAGGTTTCGAGCTGGGCGACGGTGTGATGGGCCTTTAGATCCCGGCTCTTGACGACCACCCCAAACAGCTGCGCCAACCGTACGTTCAGGGTGACAGTGCCAATCGAAGTCAGGCCGGCTTCATGGAGGTCGGTGTTGATACCGAACTGGTCATGACCGAGAATTTTAGCGACGCAGTCAAAGATTTGCTGCTGGGTCGGGTTTTGCGGCAGAGTCAAGTCAGTCTGTTGCTTTACCGGCTGGGGCAGGGCTTTCTTATTGACCTTCAGGTTCTGGTTCAGCGGGATCGCCTCCAGTTGCATGGTTACCGCCGGCACCATATAGGGGGGTTTTTCAGCCTCAATAAAGGCGTTGAGGGCGGCAATGTCGACCGGCGCTGCAGCCACCACATAGGCGACAATGTATTTAACGCCGCTGGGATCATCATAGGCGACGACGGTGGTGTCTTTAATGCCCGGGAACTGGCGGATCACCGCTTCAATTTCAGTCAGCTCGACCCGGAAACCGCGAATTTTGACCTGGGCATCGCGACGGCCGACAAATTCAATATTGCCATCGGGCAGATAGCGGACAATATCACCAGAATAATAGATTCGGTCGTAAGGCTCCGAATCATCAAAGGGGTTGGCACCAAAGACAGCGTCGGTAGCTTCTGGGCGATTTAAATAACCCCTGGCCACGTGCATCCCGGCAATACACAGCTCGCCGGGGACACCAATCGGCAGCTGCCGCTTATAGCGGTCGAGGATATAGAGCTTGACATTGTCCAAAGCCTTACCGATGGGGATATTATCATAGTCGCGATCGACTAAAAAAATAGTGACATTGATACTGGTTTCAGTGGGACCATAAATGTTATGAAAATGGTAGCGGGGCGGGTGAATCGTCGCCAGCTTTTCACCCCCGACAGACAAGTGTTTGAGAGAATTATTGCTGATCGTATCAGCAAACTGACGACCCACCTGAGTGGTCATAAAAGCGTGACTGATGCCATGGGCTTCAAAATAGTCATTAAGACGCAACAAATCAAGGCGGATCTCATCGGCGATGATATGCAGGGTTCCGCCGACGGTCAGCACCGGATAGGTGTCCATCATATTGGCATCAAAACCAAAACTGGCGTAGGCCGCCACCCGGGCGCTCTCATCCAGCTCATAGTAGCGGTTGTACCAGTGGCAGAAACAGACCAGGTTGCGGTGTTCGAGCATCACCCCCTTGGGTACTCCGGTCGAGCCGGAGGTGTAGAGCATGATCATCAGATCTTCAGGGCGCGGGTCTTCAAGCCCTAACTCAGAATCCGGCAGGCTATTGATTTCCTGGGTCAGGATCACCTGACCGCGATAATCAGGCACCAGCACCAGCATCGCCTGATCAGCAATCAGCAGTCGGGCGCTGGTATCCTTGATCATAAAGCCCAGGCGGTCGATCGGATAGGATGGATCGAGCGGTTGATAGGCGGCTCCGGCTTTAAGCACGGCAATCGCGGCAATCGTCATAAACTCGCTTTTGGCGACCAGAATCGGGACAATATCCTCCCGGCCGATGCCAAAGCTCTTAATGTGCTTGGCCAGCCGGTCGGTGACGGTATCGAGTTGCCCATAGGTCAATCGGATATCCTGATAGACCAGCGTGACCTGATCTGGTGTTTTCTTTGCTTGTTTGCGCAGCATCGAAACCATTGTCAGGCTGGTGTCGTAAGCAACAGCGGTACGATTGAAGGCGTCACAGCGCAGTTGGTCGGCAGCTGAAATCAGGCTTATCTCAGATAACTTGCTTTGACTTAGAAAACCGCGGATGGTATTTTCAAAAAGATCAGCAAAGCTGCGGATGGTAGCTTCCTGATATAAGTCACCACGGTAGTGCAGGCGCATTTCATAGCTGTCGCCTTTGGCTGAAATAACGACCGCCAGATGGGCATGACCCAGATCCGGCGGTGCTGCTGAGGGCGCTTCAAAAACAAAGCGCAGATCGGCTTTGAGATCGAGCTCCGCAGCCAGTTTTTCAAAGGAGCAGGCAGTCTGGCGGATGGTTTCCTGATAAATGGTCTGAACACCATCGAGATATTCAAAAACGCGCTGGTCTTCATTGATTTTAAGATATAGTGGCAGCATTCTGTCGCGGTTATCAACCGGTGAAATGCAAAAAAGACTTTCATCCTGGCCGCTAAACTTAGCCAGGCTATAAGAAAATGCCGCTAAAAAAAACACCTTGGCGCTTACCTTACTAGTAGCAAGCAAAGCGGTTAAGGCAGTGGGGGTAAAGATTCGCGAAAAATCGCTGCTAATCGACTGATTGGGAGCGGCCTGCTGACTGATCTTTTGGGGAAAATCATAAATCGGGTTTGAATCGGTTTCCAGGCCGGCCAAAATGCCGGAAAAGTATGAAAGGCTTTGGCTGATCGTAGCATCGGCTTGGTTGTTGTTGAAATTTTTCATGTGTCATTGATCCTTCCAGAGTGAATAATTTTGAGTTAGGGGATGATCATCGGGCTCATTTCTTAAGAAAATCTGGCTTAATGAGACAAAGGATCTTTAATGGTTACATTAATTCTAACGAGTGAAGCCACTAAAGTAAAGAAAATAACGCATAATTGGATCGATTAAAAAAATAAATGCTGTTAAACTAATTTCGATTTACAATTAAATTCGATTTAAAACTAATTTCAATTTAATGCGAAAATGGCTAAGCTGTTTGACTCGATAGCCGATAAAACTAAGTATGGAGAAGAATAGAACATTAAGATTTTTATGATATTTTTTATGATATAATACTTCGAATTATCAAAAAACAGCTAAGTGAGGGGAAGGTCATATAAACCATGTTAAGTAATGATGCTAGAGCGATGATTAACTATGTTAATGCAATTTTAAATAATAAAGTACAAGACCATGACATCCCTGAGATCGCTGAGGGTGATGCTGACTTTTTAGAACTGAAAGAGAGCCTGCGAAGTATCAAACTGTGGGAAAAGATGACCAGAGACAGTGAAGCGCGTCATCGTCTGATGACTGAAAATGCCAGCGACATTATTGCAACGGTGGATTTGTCCGGTAATTTTACCTATATCAGTCCATCGGTTGAAAAAATGACTGGCTATACGCCGGATGAAGTTAAAAACCATTATCGTGAAATCGGCTATTTTCTGCCGGGGGTACAAAAAGAGATGGATCGTCAGAGGATGCGGATTAAAGCCATGGTTGAAAAGGGTCAGCGCTTTGATCATCTCAATTTTGAGCAACGCCAGGTTCGTAAGGATGGTGTAAGTATTTATACCGATACCGTCTTATCGGGCATTTATGATGAACACAATAACTTTCGGGAACTGCTGGCGATTAGCCGCGATATTACCGATAAAGTGAAAATTCGCAAAAAAATCATTGAACTTGCAGAAACCGATAAACTGACCAACCTCTATAATCGGGTCAAACTCGATGATACGCTCGAGCATGAATTGTCTCGTGCTAAAACAAGAGCCGCAACCTTTGCCTTGATCATGATCGATATTGACGACTTTAAACAGATCAATGATTGTTTTGGACATTTGGCTGGCGATCTGGTATTGTTTGAACTGGCCAAGCTTTTTAAAGCGATGATCCGGTCTGCTGATCTGATCGGCCGTTGGGGTGGCGAGGAATTTATGATCATTCTCCGGGATACCGATGCTTCGGGGGCAATGAAACTGGCTGAAAAAATCAGAAAAGGGGTCTGTCAGAAACAATTTCTCGAACACCAGCACATCACCATCAGTTTAGGGGTCACTGTTTTTAGTGATGATGCGACGGTCTACAGCATCATATATCGCGCCGACCAGGCCTTATACCAGGCCAAGAAAAATGGCAAAAACCAGGTTTGTCTGATCTGAAATTTTTTTGATTTGCGACTGAAAAGCAAATATCAAATTTCGAACTGAAAACGGTTGAAATAGAGTTGTTTTAATAGTATACTAGGGAGTAGAAGTATCCGTTTAACTAAATCACAATAAAACAACGATATCGATAAACTTTGGAGGAGAAGAGATGTTAAAAAATTATATGGAGGATGCGGTTGATTCATTTTTACCGCATATGCTCGAACAGTATCCGGATCTATGCCGCTGCGAAATGTGCATCGAAGATATTAAGGCCATTGCGCTCAATAAGCTAAAACCAGCTTACTTTGTAACCCATGAAGGGCTGCTGTTTTCAAAAATTGATGAAATGACGACTCAGCATAAGGCCGATCTGACTAGTGAACTGACCCGAGCCATTGATATTGTCTCGAAAAACCCTCGTCATGCTAAAGAATAAGAAAAAGCTTTTTCATTAAATAAGTCCGCAATCCAAACTTTCGGTTTGGCTTGCGGACTTATTTTTACCTGTAATTGGGGATTGTACGGATGAATTGCTGATGATTCTTATCGTGAATCTTATAATTCAAAGGCTTCGGCAGTGGCGGTGACCGCGATATCCTTATCAACTGAGGGAATGATACAACTGATGCGGATTTCTGAGGTGGTAATCATCAGCATCTGAATGTTGTTGTCGGCTAATAGCTGAAAAAATTTGGCTGCGACCCCGGACTGGCTGCGCATACCAATGCCGACAACCGACAGTTTTGAAATATTTTCATCAATGATGACCCCGATCCCGGGATGTTTTTCATGAAAAGTAGTCAGAATCTTTTTCGCATCATGAAGATCGGCAGCTGGTGCGGTAAATGAAATATTTATCAGACCATCAATCGGAGCACTCTGGCTGATCATGTCGATGTTAATACTTTTGGTGGCAAATTGACTAAAAAATTGCGAGGTGATATTCGTGTCAAAGGGAATATCACGAATGGTAATCATGATTTCATCATTGTCAATCGCCACGCCGGTGATGGATTGTCCTTCCATGCTTTTTTCTCCTTTTTTTATGATCGTTCCCGGAAGCTCAAATTCGCTGGATGCTACCCAGATGGGGGTCTCATATTTACTGGCCAGCTCAATTGCCCGGGGATGCATGACGCCGGCGCCGAGGCTAGCCATTTCTAACATTTCTTCATAAGAGACGGCGTCAAGCTTCTTGGCTTTGGAATAAAGTCGGGGATCAACCCCGTAAATGCCTTCAACATCGGTGTAGATTTCGCAGGGGGCATCGAGAACACAGGCCAACGCAACAGCACTGGTGTCAGAGCCGCCGCGACCCAGGGTGGTGACGTCATCATTTTCGTTGACGCCCTGAAAGCCAGCTATGATGATAATTTTTTCGGCGTTTAATGATTCCAAAATTTTAGTGGTATCAATGCCGGCAATCCGCGATTTGGTATGACGGCCACTGGTGCGGATACCGACCTGGGGGCCGGTAAAAGAAATGGCATCGTAGCCGAGTGATTGCAGCGCCATCGACAGCAGCGAAATGGAAATCTGCTCGCCGGTTGATAGCAGCCGATCGAGTTCCCGTTTGGATGGGGCGGGATTGATGGCATAGGCCAGCTTGACTAGCTCATCAGTGGTTTTGCCCATCGCCGAAACGACCACGACAATCTGGTGACCGCTATTTTTCTTGGCGATGATGCGCTTGGCAACATTTAAAATCCGTTCGGTGGAACCAACCGAGGTGCCACCGTATTTCTGAACAACTATGTGCATGGGATTAACCTCTAAATCAGTAGCAGTTATGATTAATCGACTGTTATATGATCCTTTCTTATCTGGAATGATGGGGGGGTTAGTCGTTGACGACCATGGCCATGTCGTAGAGGCCGGGCGCCTTTCCGACCAGGTATTGGGCGGCTTTGACGGCGCCTTCGGCGAAGACTTTTTTGGAAAGCGCCATGTGGTTGACCTCGATGATCTCGTCGTTGCCGGCGAAGATTACCGAATGTTCGCCGGGGATGGTGCCGCCGCGGATGGCGTGGATGCCGAGTTCGTTTTCGGTGCGTTTGGCATCGCGGCCATAGCGGCCAAAGCAATAGTCTTTTTTGCTTTCAAGGCCTGCGTTGATGGCGTCGGCTAAGAGTAAGGCGGTGCCGCTGGGGGCGTCAATTTTTTTGTTGTGGTGCTTTTCAATGATTTCAATGTCAAAGCCGCTTTCGAGCTTGGCGACCATTTCAGTGAGCATCTTGGCAATCAGATTGATCCCCAAAGACAGGTTGGCGGTTTTAAAAACCGGAAATTCTTGCGAGCCGGCTTTAATGGCGGCCAGATCATCGGCAGACAGGCCGGTGGTGGCGATCACAATTGGGATTTTGTTGCTTTTAGCAAAGCCGAAAATCGCCGGGAAGGCGGCAAAGTGCGAAAAATCGATGATCACATCGACCGCTTCGGTGCAAGCTGCCAGATCGGTGTAAACCGGAAAGGGCAGGCTGGTATTGGTCTGTTGATCAAAGCCGGCGACCACCTGGGTGTCGGGATTGGCGGCGATAATCTGCTGCAGGGTGCCGCCCATCGCTCCGGAGACGCCGCTGAGTAAAATATTAATCATGGCAGCCTCCTATAATAAGCCGTAGGTTTTTAAATCGGCAATCAGTTTTGCTTTGTTTGATTCTTCCATTTCGATTAGCGGCAGTCGCATTTCGCCAGAATCTAGCCCCATCAGAGCCATCGCCGTTTTTATCGGAATCGGGTTGGTTTCATAAAACATCGCCCGGTTAACCAGGTTGGTGCTAAATTGCAGCTCGCGGGCTCTTTTTAGATCGCCGGCCATAAAGCTGGCCACCAGCTCGTGCATCTCGGCAGGAATAATATTGGCCGAGACTGAGATCACGCCCTTGCCGCCAACGGACAGGATCGGCAGCAAATGGTCGTCGTTGCCGCTGTAAATATCAATATCATCGCCGCAGACTCGGGCGATTTCGGTAACCTGGCTGATATCGCCACTGGCTTCTTTAACGGCCGCGACATTGGCGATTTTGCTCAGTTCTTTAATGGTTGAGACCTCAATGTTCAGGCCGGTACGGCTGGGCACATTGTAAATAATTACCGGAATGGTAATGGCATTGGCAATCGCCGAAATATGGGCGATGATTCCGCGTTGGGTCGACTTGTTGTAATAGGGGTTAATGATCAGGGCGGCATCGGCGCCAGCCTGCTCGGCTTCTTTAGACAGCATAATTGAGTAGGCGGTATCATTACTACCGGTTCCGGCCACAAAGGGTACCCGACCGTTAATGTACTTGCCGGCATCGCGCAGCAGTTCTAAATGCTCATCATCGGTCAGGGTTGAGGTTTCACCGGTAGTGCCGGCAATTAGAATGGCATCGGTTTTTTGTTCAATCTGCCAGTCAATCAGTTTGTGAAAACGTTCAAAATCAACTTTCCCATCTTTAAACGGGGTAACCAGTGCGACACAACTTCCTGTAAAAATACTCATTTTCAATCTCCTTTGATTTTGGTTTTTTGGTTTGTTTGAGATACCGTGCCGATCAATTGTTAATCTGTTGTTCGCTGCGCCATGCGAAATTCGCTACGCTCCTTTCGCATTGGTCGCGGGCAGTCGCCAACTATAAGCAAGCTTATGATTGGCTCGTTGCCTTCGCGAAAATCGGACAGGTTACGCCGTGTCCGCTCCGATGCGTAGGGACTGACCCCTAGGTCACAACATGATGTAACAATTGTCAGTACTGGGTTAGTGCTTTCAATAATTTTCATTAAAGTCATTGATACTTAATTTAGTGGCCTAAATCAAGCCGCGGTTAATCAGCTCGAAGGCAATCTGGACGGCATTAGAGGCGGCGCCTTTGCGGATGTTGTCGGCAACGACCCAGAGGTTTAGGCCATTTTCGATGCTGTAATCGCGGCGCAGCCGGCCGACATAAACGGCGTCAGTGTTTTCAGCTGTCCGCGCCAGCGGGTAGACATTGTTTCCGGGATCATCCTGGAGAACAATCCCCAGGGCGGTGCTATAAAGCTGGCGGATGGCCGAAAGCTCAAAGGGCTTTTTCAGCTCAACATTGACACTTTCGCTGTGGCTGTAGTAAACCGGCACCCGGACGGTGGTGGCGGTGATCCGCAGGCTGTCGTCATGGAGAATCTTCTGGGTTTCGTTGATCATCTTCATTTCTTCTTTGGTATAGCCATTGTCCAGAAATACATCAATGTGAGGTAAAACATTATAGGCAATCGGGTGGGGGTAAAAGGAATTGGCCTCGCCCTTGATCCCTCTTTCGAGATCAGCATAACCGTTAACGCCGGAGCCGGAAACGGCCTGGTAGGTTGAATAGACAATCCGCTCAATTCCGAAAGCATCATACAGCGGTTTTAAAGCGACAACCGCCTGGATGGTCGAGCAGTTGGGGTTGGCAATGATATTTTTATGCCAGTCCAGATCTTCCGGGTTCACTTCAGGAACAACCAGGGGAACCAAGGGATCCATCCGGAAGGCGCTGCTGTTATCAATCACAATCACGCCTTTAGCGGCAGCCACCGGGGAGAACCGCTCACTGGTGTCACCACCGGCCGAGAATAGGGCGATATCAATGTCCTGATCAAAGGCTTCGTCACAAAGCTCTTCAACCAGATAACTTTTATCGTTGAAAATAATTTCTTTACCGACAGACCGTTTGGAAGCCATCGGGTAAAGGTTTTTTACGGGAAATTTAAGTTCAGCCAGCACCTGGAGCATTTTTTGTCCAACCATCCCAGTGGCACCAACAACTGCAACGTTATAAGATTTCATAAGACCTCCTAAAATTTGATATGAAAAAAGCCAGTAACGGGTACCGGCTAAAATTCAAAGAAACACGCAAATGTGTTTTCTGTGGGTTTTAGATAGCACTCCATCATAAAAATGATGACAGTCTTACTGCTCTTAACAGTAAGCCCAGGAACATGGGGGCAATTCATGATCCTTCGGCGAGCTTTCCTTTCACAACGCGTCATCCCATATGCCATGGTCTTCGCCGCTAATCTTAAAGTCCGCACCTCTATCGAAGTATTTGATTCTCTCCATTGTAACAATTATATCCCGTGATTTCAAGGGGCGATTCATAAAAAGCGTAATAAAATTAAAAATTAAAAAAAAGCAACGTATTTTTTAAAATACATTGCTAAATGCTGACTTAATTATTTTGTCATATCAACTGCGTCTAAGGCGTCATTGATTGACTTAATCAGTACGTCTACATCAATACCGTGTGCCAATGCGCCGTCTTCAATTGTTTCAAAACGTGCCGCCATACAACCAAAACAGTGCATCCCATAAGCCTGGAATACGTTGACAGAATCCGGATATGCGTTAACAGCATCCAGGATGCCCATATCTTTAGTAACTTTCATTTTTTTCACCTCCGCAAAGTGTTAATCTCATTTTACATATCATACATTATAAAACTTAAAAAAAGATTTTACAAGCGAAAAGAAATAAAAGTGCGACCCTTGCTAAAATGACGGGGTGAGGTTATAATAGTAGCATAGGGGAATTTTATAGTAAAGGGGTGGATTATAGTGATAGTTGAAAAAGTATTTGTAACGAACAAAGCCGGGCTTCATGCAAAACCAGCATCTCTTTTTGTGCAAAAAGCCAATGATTTTAAAAGCGAAATCTATATTAAAAAAGAAACAACCCGGGTTAATGCCAAAAGCATTATGGGTGTGATGATTTTAGCCGTTCAAAAAGGCGATGAAATACAAATCGAAGCAACTGGTGAAGACGAAAAAAAAGCGGTTGAACAATTAAAACAACTGATTGAAGATCGTTTTAATTTTGTCGATGAAGTTTAAGTTTAAGATAATGACATTCATAAAAACGAAAATTCAGAAAACAAGACCCGCATAAAGTATGAATGCAAATTCATGCTTTTCTTTTTTCGGGGTTTTGCCTGAGTAAAATTTATTTGGCACTTGTGAAATTAGCAGCGATGCGCAAACATTTTTACAATGGCCTGATGACGATCAATCATTGGAGAACAGCATGCGAAAAATTTTAATAGCCATTTCTTTTTTTACCCGGATACCGATCAAACTCAAAGATGTCAGTGCCGAGGAGTTTTATGACGCGATGATTTTAATCCCCCTGGTGGGGGTTTTTATTGGCCTAATCCTATTTGGAGCGGCCAACTTATTTTCCTTGATCCACTTTATTCAGCTCCAGGCGCTGCTTTTGGTAATCGCCTATATCTGGCTCACCGGTGGCCTCCACCTGGACGGCTTTGCCGATACCACCGACGCCCTCTTCTCGGCTAGAGACCGCGAGAAGATGATGGAAATCATGAAAGACAGCCGCCTGGGAGCCTTTGGCGCGATCGGGCTGATCTTACTGATTATGACCAATTGGATGGCCTATACCATTATTTTGCCCGAACATGCCACCGCGATTCTGATCATGCCGGTCTTTGGTCGGGTGGCCGCGATAATGTCGACCTGTTTTTCGACCTACGCCCCTGGCGGCGGTGGTTTGGGTAAACGCTTTGTCGAAATGACCGGGCTGCACCATTTTGTGATTTATCTGGTCTTAATTCTGGCTTATGCAACGCTGATTTTGGGCTTGCCGGGTTTACTGACGGTACTAATCTGTTTATTACCAGCGCTGCTGCTGATGAAAAATCTCCAGGCTAAGATCGGCGGGATGACCGGCGACACCATTGGTATGACGATTGAGCTCAACCAGACCTTTTTTCTGGTCGTCTACAGTGTCATGCTGATTAACTTTCCGCTCGAGCTTAAGCTTTTTTAGGAAATAAATAATCATGTCAGGCTTTTATTCAGCGTGATTTAGCAGTCAAAAGACACGCTGGTAAAAACACAGCTGCTTTACTTATGCGAAATCATTTTATAATTATGATCATATCATGTGAAAAATTATTAAGAAAGGGTATGAATGAAGAAATCAAGCAAGGATCACCGGCAAAAAACCTGTTTCGTGAAACCCCGCCAAGAAAACACGGATTTTCTGCCGATGTCAAAAAATGAGATGACCGCCCAGGGTATTGACCAGTGTGATTTTATTCTCGTTACTGGTGATGCCTACGTCGATCATCCCTCTTTTGGGGCGGCCATTATCGGCCGGCTACTCCAATCCAAAGGCTTTTCAGTGGGCATCATCGCCCAGCCTAATTGGCAGGAAAACGCTGATTTTAAAAAGCTGGGCGTCCCGCGACTGGGTTTTTTAGTGACCGCCGGCAACCTCGATTCAATGGTCAACCATTTTACAGTCAATAAAAAACGCCGTCACGAGGATGTCTACGCCCCTGGGGGCAAGGCTGGTTTGCGACCAGACCGGGCGACGATCGTTTATTGTGGGAAAATAAGAGAATGCTTTGGCGATATCCCGCTGATCATCGGTGGGATCGAAGCCAGTTTGCGACGCTTTGCCCATTATGATTACTGGCAGGAAAAGGTCAGACGGCCAATTCTGTTTGATTCCCGGGCGGACCTACTGGTTTATGGGATGGGCGAACTGGCGATGCTTGAAATTGCCCAAGGCCTGGACGCCGGGATTCCGGTCGATCAGCTGACCCATATTAAAGGAACCGCGGTGATTGGTAAGGAAGTTGATGAGCTGGATGGGGTTCTTTTGCCAGCCACTGAAGTCGTGATGGCCGATTCCTTGGCTTACGCCAAGGCGACGGCGCTGATTTATCAGAGTAACAATGCCCATGACCCCAAAACTTATTATCAGCCGACCGGCAATCGCACCCTGTGTCAGAATCCGCCGCAGCTGCCCTTAAGCCAGCAAGCCTTTGATGCCCTTTATGACCTGCCTTTTACCTATCAGTGGCATCCCGCCTATGACGCGGTTGGGGGGGTACCGGGGCTGACTGAAGTCAAGTTTAGCATTACCGCTAACCGGGGCTGTTATGGCAATTGCACTTTTTGTGCCCTGGCCATTCATCAGGGCAAATACGTACAAATGCGTAGCCGTGATTCGATTGTCCGGGAAGCCGTCCGGATGACTAAAGATCCTGATTTTAAAGGCTATATCCATGATATCGGCGGACCGACAGCCAATTTTTCACATCTGGCCTGCAAAAAGCAAGAAAGCCGAGGCTATTGCAGCAATCGCGAATGTCTGGCACCAGAGCCCTGTCAAAACATTGACTCCAGCCACAAACCCTATTTAGAAACGCTTCGGGCGGTTCGCAAATTGCCGGGAATTAAGAAGGTTTTTATCCGCTCAGGAATCCGCTATGATTATCTGGTGCTGGATAAGGATAAGGCCTTTTTCCGGGAACTGGTCGACCACCATATCAGCGGACAGCTACGGGTCGCTCCCGAACATGTTTCGGATACGGTGTTGGCTTACATGGGTAAACCAGCCTTTAAGGTTTATGAAAATTTTGCCCGACATTTTAAACAGATTGATGGGCAGCTTGGCAAAAACCAGTTTGTCTTACCCTATTTTATTACCGGACATCCCGGTTGTAGTCTTCAAGATGCCGTCAAACTGGCCGAGTATATCCGCGATATCGGCTTTTTCCCGGAACAGGTGCAGGATTTTTATCCAACCCCCGGTTCAGTGGCCACCGCCATGTATTACACCGGGATCAATCCGCTGACGATGGAAGCCGTCTATGTACCACGGGGACGCGAAAAAAACATGCAACGGGCGCTGGTTCACTATCAAAAGCGCGAGAATTATCTACTGGTTCATGAGGCACTAACCAAAGCCTATCGCGAGGATCTCATCGGTTCCGGGAAAAAGGCATTGATACCGGAGAAGGTAAAGAGTTCAGACCGTCAGAGATCCACCGAAAAAAAATCGCGTTCATCCCAGTCATCCCCATCAAAACAGTCAAAAATAAATCAAAAAGATAAAAGTAGAGGTAGAAATGGAAAAAAAGTTAACTGAATCCATTGAGGATTATATCGAAACCATTTATCTAGAGAGTGAAAAGCACGGTAAGGGCGTGCGGATTACCGACATCGCCTTAGAATTAAGTGTCAGCAAGGCCAGTGCCAATGACGCTGTCCGCAAACTCAAAGAGTTGGGTTATGTGGAGCATGAACGCTATGGACAGATTTACCTGACCGAAACCGGAAAAAACCGGGCGGTCAAGGTCTATGAAAAACACCGGCTAATTACCGAGTATCTGGTAAAAGCCCTGGATGTGTCTTTGCCTGTTGCCGAAAAAGATGCCTGTAGCATTGAGCATGTCATCTCAGAAGAAACCTTTGAAAAAATGAAAAACTATCTCAATCAGTAAAAAATAAGATTGCGGCAAAGAGCCGTACCGATCAATTGTTAATCTCTTGTTCGCTGCGGGATCGGACAGGCATAGGCCGTGTCCGCCCCGATGCGTAGGGTCTGACCCCTTGGTCATTGTCGGTACTGGGTTATATTTTGCTGCGAATCTTTATGAAGATAAAATAAACAATCACAAAATAAGAAAATTAAGGAAGTAAGTATGAACGAAACAAACAAGCAGATTATAGTTGGCCAGCAGTATACCATCGAAATAGTGGACATTACCCATAGCGGTGAAGGGGTGGGTCGGCTTGACAACATGATTGTCTTTGTTGAAGGCGGCCTGCCCGGTGACGTGGCAGAAGTTGAAATTAAAAATGTCAAGAAAACCTATGCGCAAGGAAAATTGCTGTCGATTATCGAATCTTCGCCGGAACGGGTTACGCCAGAATGCCCCTATTTTGAGCAGTGTGGCGGTTGTCAGGTTCTCCATATGAGTTATCAGGGACAGTTACGGGCTAAGTCAAAAATGGTCAAGGATGCACTCGAGCGGATTGGCGGACTAAAGGAACTTGAAGTCGCCCCAATATTGGGGATGGCTGATCCCAGGCGCTACCGCAATAAGGCACAGTTTAAAGTCGATAACAAGGGGATGGGCTTCTATGCCAAAAAATCCCACAACCTGGTGCACATCGCGGATTGCCTGAACCAACCGGAATCAGCAGCAGACGCGATTAAAACCGTTAACGCCCTGATCAAGGATCTCAATTTAAGTATTTATGATGAACGCACCCATAAGGGCTATATTCGGGGCGTCCTCCAGCGGACTAACCTGCAGGGCGAGAATATGATCACCCTGATCATTAACGGTAAGGATTTAAGCCAGCGTCAGGCCATTGTCGAAGGTATTTTGGCAGGGATTCCCAATGTCAAAAGCATCTACGTTAATATCAACAGCGAAAAAGGCAATGTCATCCTGGGTCGAAAAAGTCTCTGTGTTCATGGCGCTGCCCGCTTAGTTGAACAGATTGGCGAGCTGAGTTTTTCGATCTCACCCAACTCTTTTTTCCAGGTCAATTCGAAGCAAACCGTCAAGCTCTATGATACCATCAAAGCTTTTGCCGATTTAAAGGGAACCGAAACGGTTTTTGATTTGTATTGCGGCACCGGCACTATCGGTCTTTATCTGGCTGCCCAGGCCAAACAGGTGATCGGGATTGAAAGTGTCGGTGATGCCATTCTCGATGCCCGCGAAAATGCCGGCCTCAATCAGATTGAAAACGCCAGCTTCCATTTAGGCCAAGCCGAAGATGAAATGCTGAAGATCATCAAAGATCAAGGCCATAAACCCGACCTGATTATTCTCGATCCGCCTCGAAAAGGCTGCGAAGAATCGCTGTTAGCGGCCATTTGCGAATTGGAAACGGCGCGAGTCATCTATGTTTCATGTAACCCGTCAACCCTTGCCAGAGACCTGAAGTATCTGACCGAAGCCGGTTATGCGATAAAGGCTGCTCAACCGGTGGATTTATTCCCGGGGACTGGGCACGTGGAGACAGTAGTATTGATGTCACGGGTTGAGAAATAAACTGCTGAAAAACCTGAAACACAGGTAATTACGGGGTTTAATGATTTTTGAATATCACCAATCTTCCAGAATCCCTTTAAATATTGATAATCGAGAAAATATCAATGGTCAGGTTGAGTTGATGGGATTATTTTTGGATAGGTTGTGTAGACAGCATTGATTTTCAAATATGAATATAGATTTTGATACAATATAGGCCACCTTGTGATGAGGTGGCTTTTTCTGTTTGGACAGAAATGTCTTTGTGATGTGGTTAAACGGATAAGTTTATTTATTTAGTATTGACATACTAAATAAATGGAAGTATAATTTATTTAATTCAAATATACAGAAAGGAGGATTTAGATGACCAACACGATTAAAATGGTATTAAATGAGTTATATCTACGAAATATTACTACCAGAGAACAGCTATTGAGTGAAATTCTTCGTGTGAAAATAACCAGTGAAGCAATTACTGAGCAGCAAATAGTCATAAAACAGGATAAAGAAAAATTGTTTCAACTGATGAAAACATCAACAGAAAAAGAATTGGGCTTCTTTCCAGCGGACAGAGACGACTTTTATGAAATCTTCCACGCACTTGAAGAAATAGACATAATCGATTTTACTTTGGAAATTTTCAAGAATGACAGATTGGGTGTGATCGTCTCACCAAAATATTTGACATCTTTTATCAGAGATCGCATTAAAAAGTCTAAACCGAGAACAATTCTCATTACTGAAGCGGAAAAACATCTGGCAGGGCTGAAGGAATTGGTTGATGAGTTTAGTGATACGCACATAACCTTAACAACGCAGCATCAATTGATGAATGTTCTCTTGAAATTTGTATTTAAAGAATACGCAAGAGTGAAAGTCATGTTTGAATCGATTTATTCAAACTGTTTGGTTGATTCAAAATTTGATTATATTTTCTCAATGCCAAACTTTGGGTACAAACCAGATGAAATCGGGATACCTTTTATGACAAAGGATAGTGATGGGATTGCTTTAGAAAACATGCTGACTCATTTAGATAAAGACGCTGTTTTGGAGATCATTCTTCCAGCTAAGATAACCTTTGCAGTATCCGGCTATGAAAAGCTCCGGGATCACATTACCAAACATTATCACATTCAAAATATTTATATCCTCCCTGAGGGGACTTTCCGCCCGACTACAGCGGTCAAGACTTATTTGTTATCGATTTCCAATCGACCCATCGAAAAAATGGAGGTAGGCGCACTGGCTCTTAATCAGGATAAGTTTGAAGCGACTGACGTGAAGAGCCTTACCCAGTCGGCTTTTTTAAAACATCAGGACTGGCGAATCGAGCTGCTCCTTTCAGAAGACGATGAAAACATCCAGAAGTTTAAGCATTCCCCGCTGGAAAAAATCAAGTTAAAAGAAGTAGCCGAAGTGTTTCGGGGGAAATCAATTCTTAAAAAAGATACCAAGGTCGGCAACATTGGGGTCCTTAATATTTCTAATGTCAATCAGGGAGAAATTGATTACAGCGAGATGGATAGTATCAACGAGGATGAACGTAAGATCAGACGGTACCAGCTGGAAGATGGGGATGTGGTGCTGGCCTGTCGGGGAACCGCCATTAAAACAGCCGTATTCACAAAACAGCAACGGATCATTATTGCTTCGGCCAATTTTATTGTGATCCGACCTCTAGAAAATGAGACCGGCAAAAAAGTCCTGGGTGAATATATCAAGATCTTTTTTGAAAGCCCTACTGGTTTAGCCATTATTAAAAGCTTCCAGCGGGGGACCAATATTATGAATATTAACCATGCCGACATCATGGAAATGGAAATTCCGCTACTGGATCTAGTTACACAGCAACAATTGATCCAAACTTATGAGCAAGAACGGCAGCAATACACCAAAACCATTCAGGTTGCCGAAACCCGGTGGAACCAGAGCAAAATGCAAATATACAACAAATTACAAGGAGGATCATAAATGGCAGTGAATATGGAAATCGAAAACAATTTGTGGGCAATGGCCGATAAACTCAGAGGGAATATTCAACCTGGGGATTATAAGGATGTGGTGTTAGGGCTGATCTTTTTAAAATATATTTCCGACAGTTTTGAAGAAAAGTACAATGAACTGGTGGCCGACGGCGATGAATTTGAAGAAGACCGCGATGCCTACGCTGAAGATAATATCTTTTTTGTTCCACCCAGTGCCCGTTGGGAATTTATTAAAAAAAGTGCCAAACTCAGCACCATTGGTCAGATCATTGATGATGGGATGATTGCCATTGAACGGGAGAACAAAAACCTCAAAGGAGTGCTGCCCAAAAACTATGCCCGACCAGAACTCGATAAGACCAAACTGGGGGAACTGGTGGATTTGTTTTCCTTTAATCTGGGCAGCAAAGCGGCTAAGACTCAGGATATTCTCGGCCGGGTCTATGAGTATTTTCTCGGCAAGTTCGGATCCAGCGAAGGGGAGTTTTACACGCCACCGAGCATTGTCAAGCTGCTGGTTGGGATGATTGAACCTTTTGAAGGTCGGGTATATGATCCTTGTTGTGGATCAGGGGGCATGTTTGTGCAGTCGGCCCGGTTTGTAGAGGAACACCAGGGTCGTAAAGATAATATCCGGGTTTACGGCCAGGAATACACCGCCACCACCTGGCGATTGTGCAAAATGAATCTTGCTATCCGGGGGATTGACGGTGATCTGGGAGAGCGGGATGCCGACACCTTTAGTAGTGATCTGCATAAGAACCTCAGAGCTGATTATATTCTGGCTAACCCTCCCTTCAACGTCAGTGATTATACCCTGATTCAGGAAGATGCCCGTTGGAAATACGGTATTCCCCCGGCCAATAATGCCAACTATGCCTGGATTGAACATATTGTCAGTAAGCTTTCGCCCAAGGGGGTAGCCGGTTTTGTCCTGGCAAATGGTTCGATGAGCACAGCTTACAAGGCTGAAGCCGAAATCCGCCGCAACATTCTGGAAGCCGGACTTGTGGACTGCATCGTTACCATGCCGCCCAATCTCTTTTATAATGTCACCATTCCAGTGTGCTTGTGGTTTATCTCCAAAAAACGGGAAGAACGGAAGGACCGGGTTCTCTTTATCGATGCCCGGAAAATGGGTACGATGGTCACCCGCAAGCATCGCCAACTTTCAGATGAGGAAATTTTGACGATTTGTGATACCTACCACCATTGGCGGGACGGCAGTGATGACTATGCCGATATCCAGGGCTTTTGTAAATCTGCCCAGCTGGATGAAATTCGGGGACATGAATATATCTTGACACCAGGGCGCTATGTGGGTATTGAAGAAGCTGAAGAAGATGATGAGCCCTTTGACGAAAAAATGACCCGACTCACCGAAGAACTGGCGGAAATGTTTGCCAAATCTCATCATCTCGAGGAAGAGATCCGAAAGCGATTGGGGGCGATTGGGTATGAGTTTTAAAGTGGATTTTAACCAAATCTATAGATTTGGTGATGTTTGCCGCGTTATAAACGGAAGGGCATATAAAAAAACTGAATTTCATGATGTGGGAAAGTATGCGGTTCTTAGAGTAGGTAATTTTTTTTCAAGTGATAGATGGTATTATTCTGATTTAGAATTAGAAGAAGATAAATATTGTGAAAATGGGGATTTGTTGTTTGCGTGGTCTGCATCATTTGGGCCTAAAATATGGGATGGTGAGAAAGTAATTTATCATTATCATATATGGAAGTTAGAACCATCTGAACTGGTCAATAAGTTTTTTTTATATTACTGGCTGCTATACTCTAGAGAAAAAATGTTATCTTCTATGCATGGAAGTGTGATGGGTCATTTAACAAAAAGCAGTTTTGAGAATCAACAAATTTCACTACCTCAATTACTAGAACAAAAGAACATTGCTGCCATTCTTTCCAGTTTGGATGATAAAATTGAACTCAACAGGAAGATAAATGATAATTTAGAAGACCAAATGCAGACAATATTTGGTTCTGTATTTTATCCGGAATTAGAAGCCGGTAATAAAGTTAGCCTTGGAGATTATCTTTATATTAAGGGGAGAATTGGATGGAAAGGCTTAAAGAAGGACGAATACCTTGATGATTCAGGTTTTAGAATTATTAATGGTGAGTCGTTAACTGTTAAGGGGATAGATTGGAATAAGGCAGGATATATTTCAGAGGAAAGGTATGCAGAATCTCCTGAAATTATGCTACAAGAAGGGGATATTCTTATTTCAAAGGACGGAACAATTGGAAAAATCGGATATGTTAATATTCTTGATAAACCAACAGCTGTTGCATCGGGAATATTTGTTGTTAGAAATTTAAAACCTGATGAAGTTTCAACTGTATTCATATATTGTCTTTTTAAGTCAGTTTACTTTAATCATTTTATTGCAAGTAGAACAGAGGGAAGCGTTATACCACACTTATATCAAAAAGATTTTGTTACATTAGAAATACCATTATTATCGGAAGAACAGTTAAGATTTTTTAATGAGTCTGTAACGTCACTATTTGAACTATATTTTTCTAATAATACGGAAAACATCAGATTGGCTAGTTTAAGAGATACGTTACTTCCAAAACTCATGTCAGGTGAGTTAGATGTTTCGGAGATAAATCTTATAGTACGATAAATTTTAATTTAGAGCAGCAAGCTCAGGCTATTTATGATTCAATGTTCATAACAAACGCTAAACCTGAATGGCAAAAAGGATCTTTATCTGACTTAATTACAGTGAAATACGGTAAAGACCATAAGAAGTTAGCGGATGGCCATTATCCAGTGCTTGGTTCAGGTGGCATTATGAGATACGTCGATCGACCACTTTATAATAAAGAATCTGTTCTGATCCCGAGAATGGGAACACCCGGCAATGTATTATATGTTAATGAACCTTTTTGGTCTGGTGATATCATGTTTTATACAGAGATGAAACGTAATAATATTGCTAAATTTGTTTTTCATTTCGTCAGAAGCAAAGATCTTGTTTCACTAAATAATGGGTCAGCTGTTCCAAGTATGACCACTCAAATTATGAATGGTATGGAACTATCAATACCTGATGACCAGCAGCTAAACACTTTTGAAACATTAGTTGCACCAATGTATAAAACAATTCAGGAAAACACCAAACAATCAAAAAATTTGGCAATTATGCATGATACAATTCTACCTAAGTTAATGTCTGAGGAACTTGATGGCACTAATATTAAAAGCAAAGCTGCTAAATTATCATTTAAATAATAGAAAGTATCTAGTTATCAAATCTACCAACGAGCTAATATCCCTACAAAATCACATTTTGTTAATATCACAATTTATCAGGAGGTTGAATGCGTGACAAAAAATATCTTTTACGAGTCCCAGCTGGAAGAAGCGGCCCTAGAATGGTTTGAAGAATTGGGCTATGAGGTGGTCTTTGGCCCAGACATTGCCCCAGAAGGGGAATACCCGGAGCGGGAGGATTACAGCGAGGTGATCCTGGCAGAGCGGTTAAGAGACGCCTTGGGGCGGATCAATCCGGGAATGCCTGAAGCTGCCATTGAGGAAGCCTTCCGGCAGATTACCATCACTCAGAGTCCCAGCCTGTTGATGAATAACAAAGCCTTTCAAAAGTTGATTACTGATGGCGTCGATGTCAGTGTTAAACAGGCCGATGCCAGTTATAAAACCGAAAAAATCTATCTTTTTGATATGGAAAAACCGCTGAATAATGAATGGATGGCCGTGAATCAGTTTACCATCGTTGAGCATAGCGTCGAAAAACGGCCGGATATTCTAGTCTTTGTCAACGGCATCCCGCTGGTGGTTGTAGAGCTAAAAAGTGCCATTGCTGAACACGTGGACATCAGCGATGCCTACAATCAGCTGCAAACCTACAAGGCGGTGATTCCCTCCCTGTTTACCACTAACGCCTTTATGGTCATCAGTGATGGCATCAATGCTAAGGCTGGAACGCTAACCTCTGATGAAGATCGCTTTATGTCCTGGCGGACTATTGACGGGGAGGGCACAGCACCGGTTTCGATTCCCCAGCTGGAAGTGCTGATCAAGGGGATGTTTCAACGGGACCGTTTTCTGGATATCATTTCGCACTTTATTTTGTTCCAAAGTGACGGGAAAGACTTGATCAAAATCCTGGCTGGTTATCATCAATACCACGCCGTCAATAAGTCGGTTGACAGCACCGAACGGGCCACGCACCAAAGCGGGGATCGTCGGATCGGGGTGATCTGGCATACCCAAGGCAGCGGCAAAAGTCTATCGATGGTTTTTTATGCCGGTAAACTGGTGATCAATGAGGAGCTGGAGAATCCTACCATTGTGGTGATTACTGACCGGAACGATCTGGATGATCAGCTTTACAGCACCTTCCTGAAGTCAAAGGATTTATTGCGATGCACCCCAGTTCAGGCCAACGACCGGGATCATTTACGGGAACTGCTGAATAATCGGACCAGTGGTGGTATTATTTTTACCACCATCCATAAGTTTGCGCCAGCGATGAACACAATCCGAGAAGATACCCCCGAATTGAAGGTGGCAGATGTCCGGGCGGGTTATGTAAATTCAGTGTTAACTCAGCGCAGCAATGTGATTGTCATGGCGGATGAGGCCCACCGCAGTCAATACGGCTTTGGGGCGGAAGTGGTTGCGGGAGCAGCCGGAGCAGATATTAAATACGGCTATGCCAAATATATGCGGGATAGTTTGCCCAATGCCTCTTATATCGGCTTTACCGGTACGCCGGTGGAACTGACGGATAAAAATACCAAGGCGGTTTTCGGAGATTATATTGATATTTATGATATGACCCGGGCGGTGGAAGACGGTACCACGGTTAAAATTTTCTATGAAAGCCGGATTGCAAAGCTGGAGTTGCCCGAAGCCATGAAGCCCACGGTGGACAACGAGTATGATGAAATCACTGAGTATCAGGAATTGTCTGAGAAAGAAAAGTTAAAAAGCAAATGGGCCCGACTGGAAGCTATCGTCGGGGCCAACCAACGGGTTAAAAAAATTGCCGCCGACATTGTCGAACATTTTGAGAAAAGAGAAGCTGCTCAGGTTGATCGTGGCGGTAAGGGGATGATTGTCTCGATGAGCCGCCGGATTGCCGTGGATCTTTATGATGAGATCATTCGGTTGCGGCCAGATTGGCACAGTGATGAGCTGATGGCTGGAAAGATAAAAATCGTCATGACCGGCAGCTCGTCGGACCCCCAAGCCTGGCAGAAACACGTTGGCACCAAGTCTACTCGAGAAACCCTGGCTAAACGAATGAAGGATAAAAATGACGAACTTAAGCTGGTCATCGTCCGGGATATGTGGCTGACCGGTTTTGATGTGCCTAGTATGCACACCATGTATATTGACAAACCGATGAGTGGGCACAACTTGATGCAGGCGATTGCCCGGGTTAACCGGGTCTTTAAGGATAAACAAGGGGGGCTGGTGGTTGATTATATCGGCATTGCCGAAAACCTCAAGGCAGCGCTTCACCAATACACCGACAGCGACCGCCAGACCACCGGTGTCGATACCGACGTGGCGGCACAGGTGCTGTTGGAAAAACATGATCTGATCAAAGAACTGCTCCATGGTCATGATTACAGCCAATTTTTTAACGGTAAGGCCAGTTCCCAAATGCAGGCCATCACCCAAACCATGGACTATATTATTGGCCTCCGGGAAGAACGGAAAAATGACTACATCCGCCTGGTGACTGAACTGGCCAGAGCTTACTCCCTTTGTGCCACCACTGAAATCGCAGAGAGTTTGAATTTGGAAGTCGGTTTTCATAAGGCGGTAAAAGCCGGTCTGATGAAATTTATCAGTGATGATAACAAAAAGAAGACCACCACCCAGCTGGATAATGAGCTCAATCAATTAATTTCCAAAGCCATCACCTCCAATGAAGTCATTGATATTCTGGATTCTGTTGGTCTCGGAAAACCCGATATCGCCATCCTTTCGGATGAATTCCTGGAGGAAGTTCGGGGAATGAAACAGAAAAATCTGGCCGTTGAGCTGCTAAATCGGCTACTCAAAGGGAGTCTCAAGTCATTCTCCCGGAAAAACCTGGTTCAGTCGAAAAAGTTCTCAGAACTGCTGGAAGCATCGATCCGGAAATACCAGAATCGAACCATTGAGACCACCCAGGTCATCATCGAGCTGATTGAGTTATCTAAAGAAATCGCCGCCGCCGCCAAACGTGGGGAAGCAACTGGGCTGTCCGAAGATGAGCTGGCCTTCTATGACGCTCTGGCTGATAACGAATCAGCTCAGGAGATCATGGGTGAAGACATCCTCAAACAGATCGCCCGGGATCTGACCGTGTCCATCAAAAAGAATATCAGTGTGGACTGGGCGATTCGGGAAAGCGTCCAGGCAAAGATGAAAATGACCATAAAACGGTTATTAAAGAAATACGGATATCCGCCAGATAAGACCGAAAAAGCAGTGGATATTGTGATGGAGCAGACGATGCTGATGTGCCGGAATGAAAGTCGATAAGGGGGAAGAAATGGAAAAACTAATTCTTTTTTTAAAAAATGAATTTCCTAAAGATGCATTAGAGATCCAGGAATGCATCGAATTACTCAGCCAATGTATTGGTGGCAGTGTAGAAAGCATTAAAGATGCCTTCAACAAAGCTGTCGATGTTCGTGATTATAATAAGCTGACAACATTACAGGAATTACTTCAAACAGTCGATGAAATCCAGATTAAATTGGAAGATTATACGGAACAACTCCAGTTGGATGAGGAAATCGAAGATGAAATTATCAGCGTAGAAACCGGCGAAGATGATACGAAAGAACTGCCAGATTATGAATCACTAAGGGTTGATCAAAAGATTCCTTATACCTTATACGACGATTACACGCATAAAAGACCGGCTGCTTTTGAGATCTTTGGGAAGCGCCATGATGCTAAAGATTGGAAAGAGGTGTTTGTTAGCACCTGCCAGGAATTAGCCCAAAAAGACAAAACAAAATTTGAATCATTTGTCATCGACAAAACGATGCAGGGGCGAAAAGTTGCATATTTTTGTAAGGATGGCAAAGGTATCCGATCGCCCAGAAAAGTCGAGGGCACGGACATATACGTCATGACAAACATGAGTGCCAATCAGGTTCGAAATGTGATTGGACGAATGCTAAGAAAATTCGGGATCAAAATCAATGAGTATAAACTGTTTTTAAAGGCTGATTATACTGCAAGGCATTGAACTTATATAACTACAAAAAATGACTAATTTATAGTCATTTTTTTTGTACATTTTTTATTCGTTGTTTTCGTTGATTGACTGCCCAACCACAAATCGTACTACAATAAATTTTATTTTTTCTTGATTTTAGAATTTGAAAGTAGTTAGGGCATGTTGGATTTGCACATTTTTTCACAACACTAAAACGTGGGTTCAGAAAAAAAATAGAAAAATAAATAGCGTTAATTAGATCAGGGATATCCCAAGAACCTAACATAGATTCGATGTTGTATTTTGGAATAATATTCCGAGTATTATAATCAATTTCTTCTTTTAGTATCATTTTTGCTGTTTTTAGAATTATCTCCTTTTGATTTTCATCAGGTTTAGGATTGAGTGATTCTTCAACATATATGCCATCTGTTTTATGTATAGAATATATTTGGGATAAAGATAAAACATATTTTAAAAACTTAAGTTGCAGATTTATATGTGGTGGAACCGTTTCAAAGTATTGATAATTTTCTTCAAACTGTAATTTTTTTTCATGAAAATAGAACAGATCTGGATCAATCTCAGCGTTTTCAAACTCGTAAGAATTTTCAGGTTCTAATGTTAAAACACCGATATCAATGAGATCTTTACGAATTTGATGCTCTGCAGATTGATATAAATGTTTATTCTGGTTTGTGTTTTTTCTATGGTCAGATATTGTAATAGAAGGCATAAGTATAAAATAAACAAGGTTATCTGTTAAAATTTTGTATGAAGGTTCTATTTTATTGATCTCCGTAATAATTTCTACTAGATATCTGATTCTTTTTATTATCTCAAAAATTTCATTGCATGAATATATGCTGTATTTTTCTGACGAAATGCTAAAAATAAAACCGTAGCTTTCAATAAATTTCACCAGCTTTTTTTCGTTTTGATCAGGTAACGAAATCAATTCCATTAATAAATCATGTTCCTCTGAAGAATCATCTGCTTTATAAATAGAATTTGTATAATGAAATTTAATGACTTCATTTTCAATCTTAGTAATTCGAATTTTTTTCTGATAATATTCTTCACAATCGTAATCGATGTAAAAATCAACCAAACATTTTGGATTTGAAAAAGTAAAACCGGTATTTGTTGTGATTAAACCTTGGACAGGTTGAGCATCTTTTTTTTCCATCAAAATTACCTCGATTCTATTATTGTCATTAATAATAACATACATAATTATATTTATCAATTTGAAAATCATTTTAATAGTAATTATTAATGTGTAAATATATAAATATTAATTGGAAAAAATCATTTAAATATAGAAATATATATAATAGAATCATTGATAAAACAGTATGTACGAATGACTAATGTTGTTTTATAATTAAAATACAATAAATTAAGGAAGGTATTGAAAATGAAAGAAATTCGTGATTACAAAAGTCGTATAGCTTGTCTGGCAGATGCAGCAACAGGAAAGATTGAAATATTGTATAAAAAACATAAAACAATCATGACAATTCCTGTTGGTGGAATAGTAAGAATTGAACGAGAAGATGTAGTAACTATCATTGAACGTTCAGAAGAAAAATTTCTGATAGAAAGAATAACAAAGACAGTTTAAAATCCATGAAACGAAAATCAATATATAGAGCTGCATGACGGCCTGGATAAGTTCTCACATTAGAGAGCTATCTAGGTCGTCTTTTTGTTTAATCGATCGTTTTCTGCAGATTTTAAAAACAAACCAGAGGAGCAAAAAATGTAGGCAATAAAAGATTGCTTGGTTTGAAATCTTTTTTACTTGTCGTCAAATCGATTCAAAAGTCTTCAACGACAGCATCATATTACAACAAGAATAGTAAATATGACTCTTAACCAGAAGAAGATGAAAATCAAAGAAATTCTAATCATGCGGCTTTGAGATGAGAGCACAGTAATTAAGTTCTCATCTGAGCGCCGGACGCTCAAAAAAATTAATATTCACAGGCCTGACTAGCTATAAGGGCATGGGATACGAATATTGTCCGTCACAACAACAATGTGACGGGTGCAATATGAAGTACCCTTATTTCCTTATGCTTTTTTTTCAGGCAAAGGTCGGTGTACTTCAAAGGCACCGGCTTTATTTGTTTCCCTTGCCCTTCTGCGAGAACCAGGCAGAAAGGCAAGGAACTTTATGAGAAAGTTTAAAACCCCAGAGAAAAGTCGGACTAGCTACACGTATTATTCAGTAGATGGATCAAAAATTGAAATTATGCCAGATGAAGATAGAGTGAGCACTTCTGTGATTGCTGTGCTTCATGCGTGGGATGATCAGGAATTCAACGCTAATAACAGAGAAATTTATCATATTCCGGTTCACCTGGAATCTTACCAGGATGCGAGTGATGAAGACGCCACCGACCGCAATCCCTATCTGATTGACCCGGAACCCAACCCGATGGAGAACTTTATTCAGTCAATTGACGCCGGTGAGCACGAGGATCGATTGGCAAAATTAAGATCAGCGATTGAAACTCTCCTGCCGCAACAGAAAGCTTTAATTCAAAAAGTGTTTTATGAAGGCCGCACGAATGTGGATATCGCAGCCGAAGAAGGTGTTAGTGAAGCAGCGATTCGAAACAGACTGAAAAAGATATTTAACAATCTCCGCAAAAAAATCTAAAAAAGGGGGGTTCGAATACCCCCATATTTTCGCAGTGCGCCCGGCATGGGCGCAATCTAACGGGTGAAAGTCCCGAGCACGGGTAGGTAGTGCCAAGTGCATAGCTCAAGGCAAGGGTGTCCCCGGCGACGGGGAATCTGAAGGAAGCCGGCGGCAAACTTCTGGTCTGACG
>NZ_CAKMJU010000069.1:0-36174 GCF_927416815.1 uncultured Acetobacterium sp.
GCCATTGTGCCACCTCCTAGTTATGTATATGATAACACATAACTAGGATAACGTCAATACAAAATGCCTTCAAAGCCAGTAAAATCAACCGTTTAGAGTGGTCTCTTCGTCATTCCTAGTTATGAGTTACGGGAATCCAGGTTTTAGGCAATATCATCAAAAAATACAGCCATCACCAAAGTGAAGTGACTGAGAAAATAGAAACGAGGAGAGAAAGATGCCATTATCAATGTGTCGAGTAGGTAGTACGGTTGTCGTGAAAGAGTTAGTTATAGATGAGGCATTGTCGAAACGTCTTTATAGTATGGGTCTAATTAAGGGGGCTTATCTTAGGATTATTTCAGCTGAGCATCAGGGGCCGATGACCATTGAATTGTTGGGCAGCCAGTTGGCTCTGGGTTATGAAATTATCTCTCAAATTCAGGTTGTCACATCAAAATATCATTAAAGGGTAATTTTTAAATAAACAACCATAAAAGCAAAGAATAGCGCAATTGAAAGACAAACTTCATTAAAACCCAGCTCAATGGAATTAAAGATTGCCAAAACATTTTTTTTCTTGAACAAGCCATAGTAAATAAGCAGCCCCAGACATAAGGAGCCAATGAATAGGAGCAGCTTTGCCCCATAGGACAAAAGTTCCACCGTGAAACTGACCTCAAAGAGAATGGCAATCAGCTCACTGCCAAAAATACCGCCGAAAAAACAGAGCATACTTAAGCTTAAAACGACAGCCTTCTCGAGAATATCGGAGTTGGCTGTTTCTTTTTTACCTCCATCACCGAGAAGAAGCTGTCCATATTTGACGAAGACTATGATGGTTCCTAGATTTATGAAAATCAAACCGTATTCGATCCAGGTGCCAGCGGAACCGGTGGAAATCAAATATTTAGAAATACTGCCGTTAAAGAGTGGCGCACCAACGACCCCTAAAATTGAAAGGATAGTGGCGATACCGACTGCCGGCATGTGGTGAAACACGCCTTTGATCTCGTCCAGATTTCTGGTATTGTACTCGGTGATGATCATTCCGGCGGTTAGAAATAGGGTTGATTTAAAAACGGCGTGATTCATGATATGGTAGAGACCACCCCAATAAGCGTGGGGACTACCCATGTTGATCCCGATCATGATCAAACCAATTTGAGATACGGTTGAATAGGCCAAAAGGAGTTTGATATCCTTTTGGGCAAAGGCTAAAAGAAAACCAACAATAGCGGTGATAAATCCTAGAATCATAAAAAGCTCAGAGGTATCAATGATGGGCGAAAAGGTGATCTGCAGGCGCAGGAATAAGTAGACCCCAGTTTTAACATATAATCCGGATAAGATGGCAGAAACAACTGATGGCGCACTGGGGGTGCCGTGAGCCTTTGGAAGCCAGCTAAAAAGGGGCATTAAAGCAGCTTTTAAGCTAATTGCAGTAATCATAAAGGCATAAGGAAGGATTAGACTTTGAGGGTTGCTAATCTGGTTTAGAGCGGTTTCAAGCGCATAAAAATCAAGCACACCAATTTTCTTGTAAATCATTCCTACACCCATCAGGAAGAATGACATCGCAACGACATTGATCAGAAAATACATCATCCCATCATAAATAGCAACGTTGGCCTTCTTATACATTATCAGAATGGTAATGATCAGGGTGGCGGCTTCAATCAGAACAAAAATATTAAACAAATCATTTGAAAGAAAAATCGCAATAATTAAGCTCTCGAAACTCAGAAAAAGCAAGAAAAAAAGGTGGTCGGCATAGTGTTTGTTTTGAACGAAGATTATCATCGCCAGGAATAATAAGCAGGTCAAAAGAACCATCGCTGAAGCCAGTAGGTCGGCTCTAAGAGTGATGCCGATGGTATCAGGCCAGCCACCGATATTTTCGAGGATGGTTCCATTTCGGCGCACCTCAACAAAAATTAGTGTGAATGCAACCAATAAGGCGGCCTGAAAAAAGATCATCGTTTTTTTGGCAATCTTAAGGGGAATCAGTTTAGCAACAGTTCCGAAAATTATCGGTAATAAAATAATCCAGTGTAAATTAATCATGTCGATTCCTTTTCTTCATAACTTTTTGCCAGTTGGTCGAGCCATAACGATGATAGAGGTGAATAAACATGGTTAACCCAGCAGCGGTTACCCCAATGCCAATCACAATATCGGTAATCATCAAGGCTTGCGGAAGCGGGTCAGCAACCTGCAGGGTTTGGGTAACATCGCCGATCGGCGGCACGCTGCCCGGGGCAATATTGGTTGTAATAAAGTATAAAATAATAGCGACTTGCATGATACTGATGGACATAATCGATTTAATGATGTTCTGTCTGGCAATAAGCCCGTAAACACCAACAAAAAAAAGCAGGATGCTGATCGACTCTCCGTTTATTGTGACCATTAGATTCCTCCTTCAAAAAAAGCAAATCTGAAAAATATGATGGTAAAACCACTGCAAACTTTGAGACCGATCAAAAAATTCATGACGATAAGATAGATGAGGTTCAGTAGTTCTGAGTGGTTGGCTGGAGATACAAATAAAAAAAGAGCAGGATAAAGAATAATACAGACAAACAGCGTCTTTTCTGCCGTTTTCAGGGTTTTCAGGCGGATACATCGGTCTGGTTCAACCAGATACCGGGTGATGAAAACCGAGGCCAGCACAGCACCCCCCTGGAATCCGCCGCCGGGGCTGGCATGCCCGTTTAAAATCAGATAAAAGCCAAACAATAAAATAAAAGGATACAGAAGCCCAGTTATTCGCGAAATTATTTCAGAATGATCAGTCATCGGTGCGCCTCCAGGAAAGATTAATGACAGCTGTTACACTGACGAGCAGAATCAGGGTTTCAAAAATACTATCGAACACCCGGTAATTCAGGTAGATTGCCGCGACGGCATTTTGGGCATATGTGTCGGGTTTGAAATGCTCAATATAAAAATCAGCGATTAGCGGGTCGGCTGCCAGATAGGCATCGAAATTAACATAAAAAACCAGTGCAGTGAGCATCAGGGTAAAGATCATTGTAATGATTCTACGCTTCATTGTCTTCTCCTTCCGCACAACGCATTAAGTGAAGGTTCAAGTCGCCATGGTTGGTTAGTAAATAGTCTTCGACAGCATCGATCTGATAATCTTCAGCACAGCCATAAATCCAAATGTCCTGGTCGGTATGATGAATGGCAAGGTCAAATTTTTCCTGCGCGAGGACGGTTTCAATGGGTTCACGGGAGTAAATAATCTGCGGTTCCATTTCCCGTTTAACTAAAAAAGTCTCCAAATTGTATAAAAATGGTGATTCGCTTTTTAGCAGTCGAATGTCCTGGAAATTTGAGTCATTTGTGTAATAGATGGAGAAGACCTTATACTTTCTCAGCGCCACCAGATACAAAACGGTCGTGATGGTGCTACCAATGATCGCTTCGGCAATGGCCACATCCGGGGCACCATAGAGCAGGTAAACAAAGGAACTGACCAGTGAAAAGACACCCAAATAGACAACTGCCCGTCTTAGTTTTTTCGTATTGAGTGCGATAATGGCCAGAATCACCAAGGTAATAAGGAAGATATCTTCAATCATAGTCGGGTCTCCTGATTAATGGTATAACCACTCAAAAAAGCCGATCGGGCGATCGCATGGGTGGATAGCGGGTTCGTGATCATCACTAAAATGGTAATCAGCAGTATTTTCATAGCAGCATAGGAGAGCCCTGATAAAATGATGAAACCAATCATGATCGTCAAAAATCCGACTGTTTCAATTTTCGAAGATATTAAAATTCGCGAATAGAAATCTTTAAAACGAAATAGGCCGATAACGCCTAAAGACATAAAAATAAGGGCGATCACAATGAGCAGATAAGCTAGAAAATCGATCATGAGATGTCTCCTTTTTTTTCGATAAATCGGGCAATGAGCACCGTGCTGATAAATCCAAGCAGGGCGTAAACCAGTGCTACATCGAGCAAATAGGACTGACCGGTGATGAGAGATAGAATAATAATTGACATAATGATTTTAGCTGAAATGGCGTTTAGTCCCAGCAGGCGATCCCAAATGGTAGGACCGAGAATGACCCGAACAAGAACCAGCACAATATAGATAGCAATGACAAACAGGGTGGTTTCTAAAAAGGTCATGCGTCTAAACTCCTTAAGATCATTTCATAGGGGGAACAGGTTTTCCCTTCGGTTATATCAGTAAAGGTGTTTTCATCCTGGAAAGCCAGGATTTGAAGCAGACGGCCATTCTTGCCGATGGTCACGGTTCCGGGGGTAAGGGTAATGGCATTAGCCAATAGACAAATAGCCAGATCATTACGCATACAGGTTTCATATTCGATGATCTTAACGGCATCCTGTCCTTTGATAATTTTAAAAATTGCCGAAATGCCGGATCGGTAAATTTGCAGGAATAAGTAGGTTATATAATAAAAAAGCACTTCCGGTTTAATCGAATAAGCAGTGAGATAGTCATTTTCCAGTAGATAACGATTGGTGAAAAGGATCGAAACGGTTGAAAAAAAGAGGCCGGCAAGGATCTGCGAAAAGGCCATGCTTTCATTAAAAATAAGCCAGATGCCAGTAAAAATAAAAATAAATGAAATGGAATGTGCCAGTTTTTTCATGTGTGCTCCTTTTTCGTTTATGGGAGAACCATTAGAGTAGACTTCATTATAATCAAGAGCATAGTAGGATGTCAACGAGTTTTGAAGAAAATGAAGTAAGCGGGACTGAAAAATGAATGTTTCAGGACTATTAATTAAGAGGCTAGGATCAGGGATCCAAGCCTCTTAATTTTGCTACTAGTACTTATCCATCTCGATATCATCAAGGATGATACTTGGTTCTGGTATCGGAGCAGCTACAGGTTTAACGGAAGAAACAGTTGCTGTTTTAAAGGTGGTTTGTGATGCGGCTTTAACTTTAAAGGCACCGACCATTTCTTTTAGCATCTCGGCCTGACCAGAGAGTTCCTCACTAGCGGCGGCGCTTTGCTCAGCGGTGGCCGAATTAGTCTGAACCACCTGGGAAACCTGTTCAATGCCCAAAGTAATTTGGGCGATTTCTGAGGCCTGTTCATTGGAGGCCTGGGCGATATCGCCAACCAGGCCAGTGACTTTTTCAATCTCAGCCAGAATTTCTTTGAGACTCATGGCCGTATCATCGGCTATTTTTGTGCCGATGCTGACGTTATCGATGGAACCTTCAATCAGGCCGGTGGTTTCCTTGGCGGCTTCGGCACTCCTGGCAGCCAGGCTTCTGACTTCTTCAGCAACAACTGCAAAACCCTTGCCATGCTGTCCTGCCCGGGCGGCCTCTACGGCAGCATTCAGAGCCAGAATATTGGTCTGGAAGGCGATGTCGTCAATCACCTTAATGATCTTGGAAATATCATTGGATGAGGTATTAATATCGCTCATCGCGGAGATCATTTTGGTCATCTGGGTATTGCCGACTTCAGCGTTGGTACGCACCTCAATGGCGCGTTCATTGGCTTCGTTGGCGCGCATCGCATTCTTCTTGGTTTCGCTGGCGACCTCTTCGATGGAGGTGGTTAATTCCTGGATCGAGCTGGCCTGTTCGGTGGTGCCCTGTGCCAGTGCCTGACCACCGTCAGAAATTTGTCGGGCACCGACTTCAACCTGTCCGGCAGCGACATCAATATCAGTCATGGTATAGCTGAGGTTGGTGTTGATATCGTTAAGAGCCGTTTTAATCGCCTGGAAGTCTCCCAGATAATCAGTGGTGATCTCCTGACTTAAATTACCGCGACCCATTTCTTCCAGGGTACTGGTTATTTCGCCAACATATTGGCTCAGGAAGTTGATCGTCCGGTTCAGGGCTTCTTTGATATGGGCGTGATCACCACGGTAATCACCGGCCATTTTAGTGTGTAGATTCCCCTGGGATAATTGGATCAAAGTAGCCGAAGCTTCTTCGATCGGAGCAATGATGGCATCCAGGGTCTGATTAAAGCCGGTGACTATTTTTCCGTATTCACCGGAGAAACCGGAAACATCGCCACGGTTGCTTAAATTCCCTTCAATGGCAATGCTGGCCATTTGTTCTGTTTCATTGACCAGGTTGATAATATTCTGAATCATGCCAACCAGAGCCGGAATCAAGGTGTCATTTTCGCTGCGCTTACCGATTTTTGATAAGACTTCCAGATCGCGCAGATCACCGTTGGCTATATTAGTTGAAATTTCAACAACGCGGGTTAAGCGGGTATGGACATCGTTGATCGAATGGCCGATTTCAGAGTAGATGCCAAGATAATTGGTGGACATCGTTTCTGTATAATCGTTAAGGGACATTTTACCAAGCACCCGATTACTTTCTTCCAGGGCGCCCAATCCGTCAATGCAAGCATTAATACTATTTTTTAAGGCATTAAAATCACCATTATAGGTGGCTATTATTTTTTCAGGGATCTGCCCTTTGCCGATCCGCTCAACATAGTCAGCCGCCACATGCATTGGGCCTACCACGGCGTCAAGGGTGTTATTGACACCGACAACAATGTCTTTGAATCCGCCTTTGAATGCTTCAACATCACCTCGGGTCGATAACTGCCCGGCAACGCCAGCTTGGGCCAGCATCGTAGCTTCATTAATCAACCCGCGAATTGATTCGATGGTTTTTTTAAGAGCTGGCTTGATTTCATCTTGGTCGTCGACGATTTCGATATCAGCCGAGACATTGCCGTCAGAAATCTGATTCATCACCTCAATCACTTCGGTTTGGAGGGTGTCGGCAAAATCATCCATGGCTCGCGCCATTTCGCCAATTTCATCATTCGTTTCCATACGAAGACGTGCGCTTAAATGTCCCAGCCCCATTTCTTTGATCATATGATTGACTTTTTTAATCGGATCAGTAATCCGTTTGGCAATGAAATAGCAGAAGATTATACTGAGTGCTAAAACAACAATAGAAATCAGCACACTGCTTAAGATGGCGCCAGGCAGGGCGGCAAGCACCTCACCCGATTCGATCGCCAGAACCACTGTCCAATCCATGCCTTGGACCTTTGCAGAAGCCATATAATGTTCCTGATTGTTCAGGGTATAGGTGGTAGTAACTGAATCCTGCTCAAGTGCGGCGCCAATGGCAGCCCCTAATGATTTATAATTGGCGTCGGTTTCAGCCAGAGCAATGGGATTCATTTGATTGACAACATTATCCCGGTCAGGATGTGAGATCGCCGTACCGGTCGAATCGATGATGTAGGTATAGCCGGTTTCTCCGAAGGTCATGTTATCGGTGATATCGTTTAAAAACCAGGCATTAGTAACTGCCACCAGAACCCCGGCGATGGTGCCGTTTTCATAAATCGGTACCGAGTAGGCCATGATCAGCGCCCCATTGTCATCGGGATTAACACTGATAACCGGATTCATCGTGCCCCGCTTGCCAGCGGCTGAAACATGAAAATAATCCCGTGCGGTGATATCGACAATCTGCCCCCGGTCACCGTAGCTGTCGGACAGGTACAGGTTGCCGTTGAGATCGGAGACACCAATCCGCAAGAAACGATCGGAACTGCTGACGTCGGTTTTTAACATCGCCATTTTTTCATCGATCGGAACACTGCTAGAGAATATTTTATCCCGGGAGGCGATCCCTTCAAGATAAATATAATTTTGTTCGTTACGGCTGCTGATAATTTCAGCTGAATTCTGAGCCTGAGTATTGAGTGCTTTCTCAGCTTCAGTCACTACTGCATTGGTTAAGCCATTAATCGTGACAAAGGTAAAGATGGCACAGACAACCAGAATCAGTCCGGAAAAATAAATCATCAGTTTTGTTCGAATGCTTTTCATATAGACCACCCCTTTTGTGTTAAAATTATTCCTGTTTGCAAAAAAATAAATGCGTGCTTAAGCTGTTGATGCTTTTTTCTAGGATACCCTCCTTTGTCTAAATTAGCAATGGTCAATCCGGTCATTTAAAAGGTTTTTTTGGATTTATTTAATCGTTTTGATATTGTATTAGAATGTATACCCCGAAAGATCGCATTCACTCGTTCTTTTTTTAATCAAATTCGGAATCATCATATCAGACGATTGTCATCGAAAACAGATGCCTTTGCGCAAATTAAGGGATGTCAATTGACGATTAACACAAAAAAGCAATAGACTTATTTTCTCAAATTTGATAAGATGGACATACAGAAAAAAGGTGATTTGATCGAAATAAGGCGAAGACCGGAAATAATCAATGAGCCCTAGGCATTTATTGCCCTGAAATATAAAAACAAAAGCAGGAGGAAAAAATGGCAATTTTTGAACGTCTTAGTGACTTGTTAAAGGCGAATGTAAACGACATGCTGGATAAGGCAGAAGATCCGGAAAAAATGGTAAAACAGATTATCATTGACATGGAAGCACAGGTTAACAGTGCCACCCAGGCATTAGGTGCTGCCATGGGCAGTGAAAAACAGGCTTTAAAACAATTGGAAACCGCTAAAGCAGCATCAGAAGATTGGGGTAAGAAAGCCAAAACCGCATTATTAGCTGGTAATGAAGCACTGGCAAAAAAAGCTTTGGAGCAAAAAACTAGCGTCGATGGTGATCTGGTTCAGTTTCAAGCTGCCTATGACTCAATGAGCTTACAGGTTGGGCAATTAAAAGATCAGGTTCGTCAGTTAAAGGCGAAGCTGGAAGAAGCTCGAATGAAACAGAATATGCTGATTGCCCGTTCTAAGATGGCCGATGCTCAAAAAAGTGTCAGCACCTCTTTAAACAGCACCGACAGTAAAAGTGCCTTCACGAAACTTGACAAAATGGAACAGAAGGTTAATGCCAAAGAAGCTGAGGCTCAGGCCTTTACAGAGATGGCCGGAGAAAATACCAGTCTCGAAGATGAGTTTGAAGCACTGGAAAAAACTGCGGCAGTTGATGATGAATTGGCCAAACTTAAAGCAGAATTGGGAATAGAATAAAACCATGGGATTTATTATTGGAATACTGATTATGGTTGCCGGGATTTGCTATGCTGTTTACGTTTTGAAAAAAAACAAGACAAAAGCTCAGGAAATCCAATTTCAACAGACAACCTGCATTAAAGACGTTTTGGATATTGTTGGCGATTTATCCAGTTTGGATGAAAATTACCGGCATTACAGCGAGGTCAAGGGGCATCTTCACAGCGTATCGGGAGATGTTCAAGCGCCTTTTTCACAACGGCCAGTGGCTTATTATGAAAATGAAGTATTTTCAGTAAATGAAGAAACCAGAACCGAGCGCGATGATAAGGGTAATACCAGAACCGTTACCAGTAAGGTGGAATCCTCTTTAGCCAGCGAAAAAAGCTCGGTTGAGGTGTATCTTTCTGACAGCAGTTCGGATGAGAAAGTCTATATTGATATGGCCAGCTTTGGTGGCGATGTGGATTTAATGCCAGGCTGCAACCGTATGGAATCACCAGATTCCAGTTGGGTCAGAAACAATTTTAATTTCAATTTTTCGAACTCCCGCGGTTCTCGCTTCCTGGGTTATCGTTTTTTCGAAGAAATTCTTCCGGAAGATCAGCCGATGTATATTCTGGGTGAAATTCATAAACGCGGCAATCGCCTTTATGTGGGACGGTCAGTGACAACTAAAAAACCATCCCACGTAACCTATAAATCTGAAGATGAATTATTGGATGATATTAAGAACGAAAAATTTATCGCACTGGCTGTTGCAATCGGCAGTGTCATTGGCGGAATTGTAGTGATGTTTCTATTCTAAAACCAAGCTGGTTCAGGAAATGACTAAAATGAAATAGAAACAAAAAAGTGAGAAAAATGTGAGAAAATAAAAAAGCAGTGATCCCGGATGGATGCACTGCTTTTTTTATATTAGGAATGAAAAGAAAAAGGGGAGATGTTTATCTCTTATCTAAATAATACCCCGCTAACCTTTAGCGAAACTTGGAATTCAGAAATAATTAAGAAAAGTTGGGGATTCATGAAGGGTAATGATTATACCTTTGAAAAAAAAGGCCTAGCGGTTATAATTAAAGTATTATTCAAAAACTGCTGCAAGAAATATCAAAAGTATGACTTAGAAAGCTGAGAAAGAGCTAAGCTTAATCTAAAAAGTTAAAAAAAGAAAGCACATGAGGTAAAATTGATGAAATTTAAGAAGGCAATTGTCTTCCTGCTGGCGATGGTTTTAATCGGAAGTTCTTTCCCGCTGGGAATTTGGGCACAAGACCATTCGATGGTCATTCAGAGTCTCGATCAGGTCGCCGATCTTGACACCACTTCGAGCAATAAGGATCAGATTATAGTCATTTATAAAGCTCAGGGTGATGTCGGAAATCTGGCTCTGACCAGTCAGGATATTAAGGGCGGAGAATCTTTAGGTGAACAAGTCGATATCATTCAGGTTACCGATTCAGCCAATATCGATGCGCTGGTCGCCAAACTATCGGAAAATCCCAATGTGCTGGTGGCCGAAAAAAACAGCTACATTCAGACGTCGGATTTACCCAATGATCCCGAGTTAGCTAAAGCCTGGCAGTTTGAACGGCTTGGCGCCGATCAGACTTGGAACAAGGTCAATAATTCAGAAACCGTGGTAGTGGCTGTCATTGACACCGGTCTTTTTACTGAACATCCTGATATTAAAGAAAACGTCGTAGCTGGCTACGACTATGTTGATGGAACCACCGATATGGTAGATCTGTCTGGTCACGGCACCCTAGTTGCGGGCTGTGTGGCAGCGGTCGCTGATAATGGCATTGGTTTTGCGGGAATAACTGGAACTGCTAATATCAAGCTAGCCCCATACCGGGTCGGTGGTACCTTTGACGGTGACAAAAATCTCGATGTCGGTTATATTTGTGCCGCCTTGTATGATGCGGCGGCACGACCAGAGGTTAAAGTCATCAATATGAGTTTTGGTGGCTACATGGTTTCAGCGGCTTTGCGAACGGCGGTCGAGAATGCTGCTAATGCGGGTAAGGTACTGGTCGCGGCGGCTGGAAATGAAGGGGCAAATGCTAACTACAAAGGTGAACTGGCAGTGCCAGCCTCCTACAATAATGTTATTTCGATAGGTGCCACCGATAACACCAATAAGATCGCCTATTTTTCACAACATAATAGTCTGGTTGACTTGTGTGCCCCTGGCCATAAAATTTACTCAACAAACCATGATGGCGGATATGAAGAAGCTTCCGGTACTTCGTTTGCAAGCCCCATTACAGCGGCAGCCTGTGCTGTTTTAATGGCTGCGGATCACACCATGACCAGTACCGAGGTGGAAAATCTGCTTAAAGAAACGGCACTGGATTTTAGCGCTAAAGGCCGAGATGATTATTATGGCCATGGTATGATTCAGCTCGATACCGCATTGGCCATGGTTAGCCCGACGAATCCATTAAGTATTGATACCTTCACGGTTGACAAGCCGACTGGGCAAACGCTCGGAACGCTACTAACGTTAAATGCGGCGGCCACGGGAGGCGAGGGCGATTATCAATACAGCTTTTATTATGATCTAAATGGAAAAACTACCACTATTCAGGATTATAGCAATGTTAGCACGGCCGCTTTTACTCCAACCCAGGCCGGAATCTACACCTTGTCGGTGCAGGTGCTTGACGGTAAAGGCAATACCGTAAAAGAATCGATTGTCAATTATGTGGTTAAAGATAAGGTGATGCCAACTATTGAATACCGAACCCATATACAAAATGTCGGCTGGCAGGGTATCATGGCGGACGGCGTTATCAGCGGAACTGAGGGACAATCGCTGCGACTGGAAGCGATTGAAATCAATACGATCTCAAATAATTATAATCTTGGGGTAAAGTATAAAACCCATGTCCAAAATATTGGCTGGCAGAATTTTGTAACCAACGGCTTGCCAAGTGGATCCGAGGGACAGTCCCTTCGTCTGGAGGCTATTGAAGTCGAACTTACAGGTACCGATGCAAATCTCTTCGACGTATATTATCAGGTGCATGCCCAGAATGTCGGCTGGATGGGCTGGGCCAGGAATGGCGGACAGGCTGGAACAGCGGGTTTTGGCTATCGTTTGGAAGGGATCCGGATTGAAATTGTCCCAAAGGGCAGCGTTGCACCAGGTACGATTGACGACCCGTTTATAAAAAAATAATATAGATCCTGGAGCATCTCCAAAATGATCGGCATAGGCCTTGAAAAATTGGAGAGTATTGTAAGCTATTGAGAGCTAGCAGGGATCTAAACCGGGTAGAAGGGAGCAAGAGTGCGTTTTATTGACAAGATCAAAGAGAAATTAAGCGGATTGGTTGAGGCCTTGTCCCGATACCCGCTTACCGTAACGTTTCTAGTGGCGGCAACGGTAATAAATGCCATCGCCATTCATCAGGAAGTAGATTATACCAGCTATTTACTGACCTTTCTGGTCGGGGCATTTTTGGGCATTTGCTTTCAGGCAGGCTGGGAGCGTTTTTCTGACAGAGCTTCCGTTCGGCTGGCTGCTATGGCTCTGTGTCTGGTGCTGACCCTTGGTTATTTTCTGATCGTCCGACAGCATAGCAGCACCAGCATAGAGACCTGGATCCGCACATCGGTGGCTCTTTTTGCACTGTTGATTGCTTATATCTGGGTTCCGGTGGTCAAAAGTGAAGTCAACTTTAATCAGAGTTTTATGGTGGCGTTTAAAGCATTCTTCAATGCTCTGCTTTTTTCAGGGGTGCTGTTTATCGGGAGCACCTTGATCATTACCGCCATTGACCTGCTGCTTTTTAGCGTGTCCGACAAATTATATTTAGATAGCTTAAATATTGTGGGGATGCTATTTGCACCGATTTATTTTCTTTCGTTGATTCCCATCTATCCCGGCGCTCGGGATAAAAACAGGCCACCTGAAAAATTGGTTTATGCGCGTGAAAAGCTGGAACGATCCTGGCAGTGTCCCAAATTTCTGGAGGTTTTAGTTTCTTATATTGTGATACCGCTGCTGACGGTATATACAGTTATTCTAATTATTTATATCATTGGGAACATCACCGGTAATTTTTGGACCGATAATCGCCTTGAACCGATGCTGGTAAGCTTTGCGATTGCGGTTATTGTGATTTATATTCTGGCTAGCAGCCTTGAAAACAAGCTGGCCGGATGGTTTCGAAGCATCTTTCCAAAAGTGCTGGTTCCAATTGTATTGTTTCAGATTGTCGCCTCAATATTACAGATTCAGGAAATTGGCATCACGTATGGTCGCTATTATGTGATTCTTTTTGGGTTCTTTGCCGCTGTATCCGGCGTGCTGATGAGTTTTATGCCAATCCGTAAAAATGGAATCATCGCAGCGTTGCTGATTGGCTTCTCGCTGTTTTCGATCTTACCGCCGGTCGATGCTTTTACCATTAGCCGTGCGAATCAGGTGGGTCGACTCACCGCTGCGCTAACCGAAAACAAGATGCTGGAAAACGATCAGATTAAGCCGAATGGATTGTTGCCAGAGGGGGATAAGAAGATTATCTCAGACGCAATCAATTACCTGGCCATGATGGAATATACTAAAGGGCTACCGTATCTCGATAAAGATTTTAATGTTTATGATGATTTTTATGATGTCTTTGGTTTTTATCGTTACGAGGAAAACCCATACCGTCAAGATTCCTTATACCTGAGTTTGAATCAGCAGTCGGCGATTGATATTTCCGACTATGAGATCTTCCTGGTGGTCAATTTCTATAGTCAGGATCAAAATCAGGATCCGATTATTTCTACCTTTGAGTCGGAAGGAAAGGTCTACACGCTTAAGTGGGATAAAACGCTTTCGCCCGGGAGGTTGATACTCTCGGATGAAACAGATTCAGAGCTGATAGGTATTGATATGAAAGCAGTTTTTGATCGTTTTGATACGACCCAGGGGGATAATTATCAAGTCAGTAAGAATTTTCTATCAGCAGATCAGGCAACCTTCACCCAGGCAAATGACGAAGCGGTGATTTCTTTGATAGCGATGTTTTTAGGCATTGATAAATCAGGAACACAACCCTATTATAGCGGTGATTTTTACGTTTTAGTTCAGATTAGATAGTTTTAAGAAGTGGGGGAAACCTCGCTTTTTTTTTACTTAGAATTTACCAAAATTAAATGCTATGCGAAAACTAAACACGCTTGCACTGTAAAATTAAATACAGGTAAATATATGTCAGTATATGTCAAAATGTCGACAGAATATCTCCTAAATATAAGATGCGAATAAGGTTGCATGATATTAAGTGCATTTAAAAAAGGTTTGACGCTCCTTTACATTGGTGCTATACTAAGCACAAGAAGTTAATCGTTTCGGGACAAAGTTTCTATTGGAAAAAATTGAAATAAAAGCAAGCAAACGATTAAAAGGCATGAAAATCATTATCGAACGAATAATAAGCGCTTAGTATAATTAATGATTAATAAAGCTAATATAAAAGCTTTATCAGATATTTTGTTAATTGAAGAGCTATTGCTTGTTTATAAAAGTGCAGGGCTATTACGATTTCGTGAATTACAGGCATTGCAATTAGTTTTTAATCAGTTTAGTAACGGAGTAAATTATGTTACCAGGAGGTAAGAGTAAAATGATTATTATCGGAGAAAAAATTAACGGCGCAATTCCTTCCACCGCAAAGGCGATTGCCGAAAAAGATGGCGAGTTTATCAAAAATCTGGCCAAGATTCAAACTGAGGCCGGGGTTGATTACATTGATGTCTGCGCTTCGGTTGACGATGAGATCGAACTCGAAACGATGAAATGGTTGATTGATCTGGTTCAGGAAGTTACCGATACCCCGATTGCGGTTGACAGCCCCAACGTCTACACCTGTATCGAATCGATGAAGTTTTGCAACAAGCCCGGTTTATTTAACTCGGTCTCGCTAGAAGGCGATAAGATTGATGCCGCTTTTAAAGCGATTGCCGACACCAAATGGGAATGCGTAGCGCTGCTTAATAGTGACAAAGGGATTCCTAAAACTGCAAAAGATCGGCTTGATGTATTTACCGATTTAATGGCCAAGGTTAGCGAGTATGGCATTGATCCCTCGCGGATGCACATTGATCCCTTGGTTGAAATGTTGTGTACCTCCGAAGACGGGATTGCAATGGTGGTCGAAGTGATTCGCAGCATTAAAGAACAGTATCCAACCATCCATGTCACTGGCGCTGTCAGTAACATTTCTTTTAATCTGCCAGCCCGTAAAATGGTTAACATGGGCTTTACCGTCTTGGCGATGAATGCCGGCCTCGATAGTGCCATTCTTGACCCCACCAATGGCGATCTGATGGGGATCATCTTCGCCACGGAAGCCTTACTTGGCGAAGACGACTACTGCATGGAATATATTGGCGCCTACCGCGAAGGGATCTTTGGTCAGAAGAAATAGTCTGCCCTGACCAGGTTTAGACTATTGGAGTATTAATAACATAAAAAAGACCAGTCCCGGCTGTTACCCATTGGGTTAATGCCGGGACTGGTTTTTTATCAGCCGATCGGATACTGAGCGCTTCTATTTTTTACAGTATCAATTAATAACGACTCGGTTGTTTTAATAAAAGTACTTTGATCCAAGTCTAAAAATTTCAAATAGGATTAACCAGAAATAGAGAACATAAAGTATTATTAATCACAAAGGAAAATAACTTAAAGAAATAGTTGCAAGCTTAAATTTGTTTAGAACGCTTTAATCAGGGTAAATAATTAAAGAATACAAACACAATCTTTTAAGAGGAGGAACAAAATGAACAAAGATATATTAGAAGGAAAATGGGAACAAATGAAAGGCGAAGCTCAGAAAACCTGGGGAAAGCTTACCAATGAAGATCTGGAAGTTGTTAAAGGCGATGCAAAAATTTTAGCTGGAAAACTTCAGGAGAAGTATGGGATGACCAAAGAAGCCGCCGAAAAAGCGATTGATGATTTGAAAGAAAAATTCAAAAAATAGGATAAAATTTAGATGTTAGAAAACATAAAAGCACCTCAATTTGAGGTGCTTTTATGATTAGCCTAATTATTGCTTTGAAAAGCCCGCATGGTCGATCCCGGTGCCGGTGAACCGGCTGGGATGACGACTACTTCGATGGCTTCTAAGCGGTAGCCGAAGCCTTCAGTGCCGGAACTACCACCGTTTTTAGCCCAGTCTAACCAACCGACGTTCTCGGCATGAACACGGTAATAAACGTCATAGCGATAAGCATCGGCACCAGTTAAGCGAACCTCAATCGCTTCTAGACGTAGTCCCTGATTAGAGGTGCCACTGACTTCACAGTTACGCTTCCAACCTTGCCAGCCAATGTTCTGAATATGGGTGCGATACTCAATGCCAAGGTTATAGCCCATGTTATCAATCCGGATGCCGATCGCCTCTAAACGTTTAGATTCTCCCGAGGTACCACTGATTTGACCGTTTGTTTTCCATTCTTGCCAGCCATAATCCTGGATATGAGTTTGATAGGAACAGGTAATGCTTTTCTGTGCCGAAAGGTTTAAAGCAGTGGCAGAATGGTTGCCGGCTTTGTCATAGGCATAGACATGAACCGAGTAGCTACCAAATTCATTGTTATGTTGGCTGTATAAAACCCGGTAAGAAGCGGTATTGCCATTTACTGTAGCACGGTGCCAGACAATATCATCCTGACCGTTTGCATCAGTCCAGGTTGGGAAATAAACAGAATCAACCCCAGAATCAGCATCGGTAACGTCACAGGTAATCGTAAAACCGTCATCATTAATATCGGTGATTCTAGCATTGGTAATCGTTGGCGGGGTGGTGTCCGGAATGACGACTTGATCAAAGTCATCGATATAAATATAGCCCTGGAATCCGCCGACAGAAACCGAATTTTCTGAACCCGCTGTGAAGGTGTTGGTATAAAAGAATGAGCCGCTCCAGGATGATTCAGAAACGGTGACCTTGTTACCTTCAATTTTTTCAACTACAGCAACATGACCATAGGAATTGCCGTTCCAACAAAGAATTGCCCCCAGTTTGGGAGTCGTGCCGGAAGGATAGGCACCTCTAGCCTGGTTATAGCCCCAGAACTGATTGGCATTACCGTTGCTTAAATTGGGCTTGCTTCCGAGAATCTCGTAAGCTCGACCCCAGGCATAGGCGGTGCAGTTTGGCATGCCGTAGCCGGCCAGATAAAAAATATTCTTGGAAAAATAATAATCATTGTCCATTGTAGGAGCAGTAAGTCGCGGCGAGAATACCGATGCAGTACCGATTGATTCATTTAAATAGGCATCGTCTGGCCAACCCGGATCAGGAGCAACATCACCAGCAAGCATCTCCCGGGTTTCCACAAGTGGTGGGGTATCGATAGTGGTCATCACTGCGCTATCGACAGTCGGTTCCTCAGCCAATGCAGCAACAGGAAAAATTCCCAAAGCCAGAGCAAAAACACCAAATAGAAAAATCTTTCTTGCAAATTTCATTTCCAGTATCCTCCCGTTTCAAATTTGAATTTTAGCATAAATTTGTTTTTATCGTAATTGTTAAAAGGCATAATTATCGTAAGTTATGACAATATGATTTTTTCAGATACAACTCGTTACTTAAATTTTACACCTATAGCATAAATTTTGCAATGATTCTTTTGAAAATAAAAAAGAATTTTAAAGTAGATTAGCAAGAACAGTTTTTCATTTGATCCTAAATGACTAAAAGGCTACGCTTTCAAAAATAATAAAGAAAACTGAGGAACTATTTACAAAATAGCAGTGATTGTAAGAAAGACTAATACAAATATTTACAGCTTGTCTATTTACTTATGCGAATAAAGTGATATACTGTACTTGAATCAAAAATTGACCTAATCCTTTTCTGATTCAGTGATTAAAATCACGAATCTTAGACGGTCGTACGACTCACCAATAAACTAAAAATTGCCAGCGCAAATCGAAAGGTTTGCCTAATCGACAATTGATTCGTTTTATCGGTAGTGGGAAAAATTTGAATGAGAAAACAGATTGCTCCGAAATGAAGATCGGAAGAAACCTCTAAGACATCAAAAAGAGATAGCCAAAGATCATTGGGTATCAAGAAAAATCATTCGGTGAAAATGATGGCAGAAAGATTTCTAGATGATGTTAATGAGTTAAAACAGATCCAATCTAAAGAGTAAGATGATTCCAAAATGTTGGCGAAGTTAGAAGGAAAAGTGAAAAGGAAGATTTTTGGTAAAATCAATAGAAGGAGTCCAAACGGATGACAACAGAGATTTTAGGCTAGACCGGTTTTACAGATGAAATTGTAAAATCGGTCTTAGTCTTTTTTGTATGTAAATTTATGATTGCACTGGGATAATATAAAGGTTATAATAAAGTTTAATTGTAAAATCAAATAATCCGTCGAGACAGCATTGAATCTTTGTTGAAAACTCATGGACCATTCAATGCAATTATATAAACAAAAGTATCGGAGGAAATTTATTTGTCAAGAGGAAATACAGAAAAACTTCTAAAAGTTCCAGAAGTAGAAGCTTTTTTAAAAAATAGGGTTATTGGTAACAAAGAATTATTTTTAGGGATTCGGCACGAAAGCATCATAGTTTATTACTGGGGAAAAAACATGATCGAGCTGGTATATGCCGAAGATCAGCAATGTCATGTCAAAATCAGTAAATTCTTCATTGACCGAACCGCTTTTTGTGGATTGAAGTTTACCCAGAAGGCAGATATGATGATCTTTCCCTTTAATCAGGAATTTGTTCAAGCCTTTGTTGAATCCTACCAGGAACTGAAAGAAAATGTCGAAAATGCCCTAGTTGAAAGCGCCCCAATAGAAGCAAAAGCGGGGCCCTTGGGACAGAAATATCAGGGCATCATTGCCTGCAATAATAATGCCAGCCCGGAGTCAGACTGGTATTGTGTCGATTTAAACTACGCTCCAGAGACTACCCCACTGGGTCGTTTGGATATGGTTGCCATTTCTAAGGCTAAACAGGATGGAAAGCACCGGATAGTACTCATTGAATGCAAATATTCATGGCAGGCCTATAAATCAGGCTACCGCAAAAATCTGTATAACAACAAGAAAAATAAGGGCTATTATATTGAAGCCAATGGACTGAAAACTAAGGCAACCGCCAAGGGTCAACAGCATCGCCGCCGCTTCGGTTGTAAATATGATGAAAAGAAACAGCAGGTTGTCGCCTATGAATTTGGCTCAGGTATCACTGGCGATTTTTATAACTACTCACAGTTTCTCTTTGCGCAAGGCGGCAAATTGGTTGAGGATTTAAAAGCGGAGTGTTTTGATATTCTAAATACTAAAAAAGAGCTCGGTTGTTTTGAAGCGAATGACCAAATTGGGATCGAATTACTGCAACTTTTAAGCGTAACAAAAGAAGCCTTTGTAGATGCTTTGGATCAGCCGGAGTGTGTTTTTCTTACCGTTGGGTGTGGCGATTCTACGGAAAAAGCAGAACAAGCGATGACCTCCTATCTTTGTCCTGGAGCAACCAACACCGCCGATGTGCGCAGCATCACCGAGGACAAATGGGTACTTTGCCACAATAATGGCAAGGGCAGAAGTCGTGCTATCACTCGCGATCTCAGTCTGAGTGAAGCCTTCCCAGCCGCATTTGAAGAACGGGTTCGCTATTTATTTACGCGAAAAATTGCCTTAGAAAACTTAAACATGATCGACCATCTCGATGCGACCAGCGCAAGTGAACTAAAAATAAAAATATTTGGATGATATCATTATACAAAATGATTACAAACGTTTACAAAAAAACTATTTACTTATTACCAAAAGGTGTTATAATACAGATAAATCAAAGATCATCAAACTTTTCAGAATTAAATGACCATCGATCATTTAAAAGTAAATACGAACCAGCTTGCCAAAGAGATAAATGAAATAGCTTAGCTCATCCTAAAAAAATGAAACAAGTTAAATCATTAAATTTAGAAGCAGGAAAAATTTGAGTAAAATCAAATCGTATTAAAAAAGATGAACTAGCAACCTCACAAGGAATTAAATGAACGATAAATGAAAAGTATCAATGAAAAAAGAAAAGTTCTCACGGTTTCTGAAAACCATGACCAATTAAAAATTGGATACGAGAAAATGTTCTTAGATCAAAAATACCAAGTAAAGAATTCAGTAAATAATGATCCAGTGAGGATAAAACAAATCAAATCTTAAAAGAATACCAAAAGAAGTTGGGGACATTTACATTGAAAAGTGAAAAAAGAGCTTTGATTAAAAAATCATAGGAGGAATCCAAACGGATGACAACAGAGATTTTGGACTAAGCCGATCCTACAAGAAAAGTGTAGAATCGGCATTAGTCTTTTTTTGCGTTTATTTAAGTTTTCATCAAAGGATGAATAAAAAAAACGCAAACAGCTGCTTTTACTAAGATCAACACTTGAGACATTCGTGTGCCACTGTAGACGCCTGTTTCGATGAAATATTGAAGATATCTGGATCCAATCAGGAGGCACTTTTCAGGAGGCACTTTGAATCTGGTTGCGACCATTTTTTTTGGCTGCATACAGACAGCTATCGGCAGCTTCAAACAAGTCTGTTTTACTCATACCTGATCTGAAAGTAGAAAAGCCACCGCTCATGGTTACCACCTCGCCCGGCATGGTATCAAAAACGGTTGATTCAAGCTCAGATCGAATCTGTTCCAGAATTTCGAGACAGGCTTGAGGAGATTTTTCAGTAAAAATAACCGCATACTCCTCACCACCATATCGAGCGGCGAAATCATTGGCTTCCAGGTTATTTAAAATAATGGCGGCAGTGGTAGAAATGACTAAATCTCCGTTGCCGTGACCTTGACGGTCATTGATCCCTTTAAAAAGATCCAAATCGATGAGTCCCAGTGACAGATTAAAAGTTTGCTTGCAGCATTGAGAAACCAGCTCATCGAGATATTCGTGAAATGTTTTATGGTTATATAAATTTGTGGCTAAGTCCATTTTTGTAAGTTTTTCCATATAGATGTTGCGATAAAGGAGTTCTTTTTCTTTTTCCACCGAGATGACCATATCGCTATAGACCACTGAAAAGCGTTTTGTCAATTCTCGTGATAGTAAATAGAAGCTGATAAGAAAGGCAACAAAAGATGTTAATTCAATGGGTGTCATAATAGCCAAAGGTGTGAAAAAGAGTTTAATAATTATAAATAACGATAGCGACAGACAAAAGGCAAAGTTTGTCAGTTTGAGATTTAAAAAGAAAACCGAAATCAGCACTGGCATTAAAAAAAGAGGTAGCAAAACATAGAAAACCGGATAATGTACGATAAATAAAATTGTCACTATGGCCTGGCTCCCGATCACAATATAATAGGGGGTGGTTTCAGTATTTGAGCGGATCAGCCATTTTAAAACCAGAACAATAAAAATTTCAAGTACTAAAGGCAACAAAAAGCGTTCCAGAAGATAAGGCAGAGTAGCCATATTGAAAAAGAACAGATTGAGCAATGTTATCGAAGAGGAGACCCCAATGGCGATCCATAAATAAACAATGATGTGATTATACCAGATTTTTTTAGGATGCAAGCTATCGACCTCCTTTAGCTACTAATAAATGGCTTGTGTTCTTTTAGAATTGCCATAACAATTTGGCAAACGAGTACAAGGGAAATTACTTATGACCATGATATGGCTCATATTGTAACACTTAACGGATCCCGATTTCAAGCGGAATGATCATTATATCGCTGGCAACATAAAAATAACGATGGTAGCATCGTTATTTTTATGTTACGTTAAAATTAATTGCAATAAATTCATGATTAATCAAGTTATACTTAAAAAATTTAATCATTGCCTCAGATGATTTCTAAGGTGAATAATAATTACCATGAGCCGATTATCGCGTAAAAGCTATTCCTCCATTTGTTCCTTCAAATATTGATAGATTTGGCTGAAATCATTGAGCTCATCCTGATACGCGGCATTGCGGATGGTTTCGATTTGGTTGATATTGGCGACAAAAATATCAACTAGTTTGGGTTCAAAGAACATTCCTTTTTCTTCAACTAAATAAGCAAGCGCATCCTTTTGTGTCCAGGCATCTTTATAAACTCGAATGCTGCGGAGGGCATCGTAGACATCGGCGATCGCGGTAATTCGCGAAAAAATATGAATATCTTTGCCAGATTTGCCGTGAGGATAACCTCCACCGCCCCACTTTTCATGATGTTCAAGGGCGATCAGGGAGGCGTAACGCAGCATTTCTCGTTCAGGGTTTTTAAGAATTTCATAACCGATACTGGTGTGATATTTCATTATCTCGAACTCCTGTTCTGAGAGCCGACCCGGTTTGTGGAGGATATTTTCACCAATACCGATTTTACCAACATCATGCATCGGTGAAACAGCCGCAAGGATAGCTACTTCTCTATCAGAAAGTCCGTATTCTTTGGCTAAGAATGAAGATACCCGTGCCACTCGTTTAACATGATTAGCAGTTTCAAAGGAGCGGGTCTCGATAACCGCTCCTAATTTCGAAATCAGAGCCTTCTGGGTGTCAACGATCTCCTGATTTAACTCGGCAATTTCAATCGTTTTTTGATTAAGTGTATTTTTTTTGCGAATAGCATAAAGCAGGAGACCGATAATCAGCATCAGAACAGCGGTGATCATCGCAAACAGGATGATCAGATCCTTGTTTTTTTCAAAGTAGCTAATCGGCTGATTGATTATTGTTGAGCCTTCTGGAACATCGCTCAGCTGATAGGCTGTCAGCACGTCATAGTCAAAAATGTATTGATAATGGGAACCATCCTCATAAGTCAGCGGTGAAACGGGCTTTCCCGCCCACAGATCAAGCAGCGTATTCGCAGCGCTTTCGCCATACTTATAGGAAGAGGCCACGTAACCGCCAACGACCCCGGTACCAAGATAAAAATCCCAAAGAGCGTAAACCGGATTTTTAGCGTTGCTTAAAATGTACCGCGGTACCTCATCATAATGATAGGTTATATTGTTTCTATCCCGGGAATATAGGACATAGAAAAATAGATCATCAGCACCACTGCTATCAATGATCGCTTTGAGCTCATCCGGTGTCTTATCGTAATAGTGTTGACTTTCAAAGCGTGGATATTTGTCAGCAAGCATCGCGATAATGTCGGATCGTATTTCGTTGCTGGTGGTGGTTTGATCATAAATAAAATGCAGGGTGCTAATATCTTTGTTTTGATTTTGTTGTAAGGCCAAGGCGATATTTTTCTCGACATCGGGTCGTTCTTCAATAATGACCATGCCCGGGATTCCCTCACTGTAGGGTCGCAGCGAATTGATGCCGGTGCTGACAACATGAATGGTATTTGGCCAGATGGTTTGACCAAAACGATTGTAAAACTGCAGGGCATCGTCATCACAGATAATTATTCCATCAAGTGAAACATCCTGATATTTTTGGGTCATGCTTGTAGCTAGGGTTTGGAAGGCGTCGGCATCAAGATTGTTTTTAGCATCCAGGAATTCATAGCGAATCCGAACCTTTTCTTCCGAGTCAGCAAAAACAGCTTCGATACCTTCCTCCAGAACCCGGGTATGGTTATAATCACGCTGATAAGATTGGAGAATGAGGATCTCCTTGCTGTAGATCCCAAGGTCATTTGATTGGGAAAAGACAACCGGCGAGAATTGGTAACAAAAAAAACAGGGAACGAGGAAAAGCAAGATGATGCGCAGTTTTTTCATAGAATAGGCCTCCAATTAACAGTCTTGATATTATTCATACCAATAATTTTGGAATTTATTCAAAAGATATGCAAACAAAAAAGTTTGAGATCTTCAATAATCTTGTAACATTTGGGTAACTAAAGCAAATGGGAGTATAAGGCACCTAAGTTTAGAAGAAAATAAAGATTCAGTAATTTATTTGCTTTAACGCTGATGTGGTAGCAAAAATTCTAAGTTTTCTGGCGAGTTAGTCGATTACATAAATAGCTAAATGATAACTCATCGAGAGTTATCAAATAAGAATATCGAGAAGGAGATGCTATGATTGACTTGACCCAAACCACCAATGTTTACCGACCAATGCCGAAAGCGCTTTTTTTTAAATATTTTAATGACCACAGTCCATTAAAAAAGCGCTTTGTCGATGAAATCAGAAGCATTATCTGGACCAATACGATTTCATCGGAAACCACAAATACCCCAAAAGGGAAGCATGTCACAGAAATAGCCGTTGTCGAAATTGTTTTAAATCGTCAGGCCATCAGCACCAATATTATTGAGATTATCAATCGTGAAATTGACCAGTATGCAGTCTTTGTCGTGCGCTTCGAAGAGTGGGGACAGATCTGGTGCTGTGATCATCAGTCGTTAAACCCACAAACGGGTTTGTTCAATTGCCAGCATTATTATCAGACCAGTTGGATGATTGCAGATGAACTGACCCTTAAAATTGATGGTTTAAATCTTGATCAGGTCTATGAAAACTTTTTTATCCAGATTGTTGGCAAACCATTGCCGACCAGGGTCGATAGAGCTGAGAAACATGCTAATGATGAGCTTCGACCAGTAGAAAAATCAGCAAAAAAAGAACAATTAGAGAAGCTTGAAGCGGTCATTAAAGATTTGGAAAGTCAGATGGGAAAAGAAATGCGGTTTGGTAAACAGGTAAAGCTGGCCACCGACTTAAAAATTGCAAAAGAAGAGATTCAGAAAATTAAACGCTCGCTGACAACCCACATTGAAATTGTCGAAGTGCCTCAAGAAACGGAAGCTAAGAATCAACCTTATTTTCCCAATGCATATTTTAAAATGCAGGACACGCGAAGAACGCAATACAATTATTCTTTGATTTAGATTATGCAATAAATCAAAGCAATAAATTAAAGCAACGAGCACCCTTTGAGGTGCTTGTTGCTGTTTAGTGAAAATTTTGGGATCAACTAAGTTTTTTTCGCTTCAGGATCAATCCTGAAATGACGAATAAAATAGTTCCAATGCCAGTGAAAACTAACATCGCTAGCGGCCCGAATTGGTAGATCAGCGGAATCGAAGCCGCAGTGAATAAACCGCCACCCATAAATAATTCAAAAAATAATTGTTTATAGCCAAAACTCTCCATGGCTGGGGTGCGGCCATGGCCATCGGCAATGCGCATCAACAGCAATCCGGTTGCGGTTACCCCCATCGATTGACCAAAATCACCGATACCCCGTTCAAACCAATAGTTGGGCAGAATCTTCGGGGCGAAAAAGATGAAGGCAAAAACAGTCCAGCAGATCCCGCCCAGGGATAAAATAAGAAACGGCACGAAGTTGTCTTCGATAACAGAAAGTGACAAGGTTGCCAAGGCGCTGGCAATGAGTATGTCCAAAGCCATACCTTGAATGCGATTAATCAACATCCGGTCAACGGTATTGTGACGGTCGAATTTTTGGAGAACAAGTTCAACCATGATCCCACCGATCATGGCCAGTGGAAAAAGCGGGACATAAGGGAATAAATAGACATTGGTTAATGGTCCCCAGGTGATAGACTCAATCCAGATCATTACATTAAGTAAAACTGACCCAATTAGGATGCCAATGCAAATATAACCTAAATGGAGCGATAATGGTTCAATCGAGTCGTTATGATTGGTTGAATTATCTGGAAGTTCGCGGTTTTCTAATTCATTGGCGCCTTCCTCGATCAGTTTATCTGGTTGCTCCATGGCATAATGGTCAACTAATTTACTTTTCCGAACCCCCCAGTTAATTAAGGCAATTCCGATTAAAACACCGCTTAATACCCCGACAGTCGCCAGACCAATGGCAAGATCAGCGCCTTCGGGAAATCCGACTTCGACAAATGTATCACGCAGGCCGGCAGCGGTTCCATGGCCGCCAACAAAAGCAATTTCAATTAAGGCCCCAGCCAGAGGATTCATCCCAAAAAAGGGAGCGAGAATCAAAAGCGAGAGAGTCAGACCGACAACATATTGGCCAAAGGAAATAATATAGCCGAGAATAACCTGCGGGCCGGACAACTCCCAAACCTTTTTTATGTTGGGAATCTTTTTTCCAATAAAAAGAGCAGCAAAGACCAGGTTAATCATTAATCCGGGAAGCGTCTCCCAGACGGTGATGATTTCCGGGGATAAAAGCTCGACACCGGAAAAACTACCCAGAATTTCGGGACCCATGATTAACGCCAGTAATCCAGCAACGAGTGAACTGGGTAAAAACAATTTTTGAAAAATAGGGGTTCCAATCAGTATCCATTTCCCGATGACCAGGAAAAGACCAAGTAAGAGCAAACTAAATCCAACCGATGTCGCTGTCATTTTTACACACTCCTTTAAATTTGTTGCTTTCTATTCTAATATAAAAAAAACTTAAAATCAAATGACCGACGCAACTTAATACCATAAAAAGCGAACTGCTGGACTAAATGAAGAATCGATTTAAGTTTTGATTGTGAAATCATTTGCTATAGCAGCAGAAAAGGTTTAAAATTAAGAAAATAACAAAAGAAAAATATAAAATAGAAAATTGAAATTACAATAGAAAGCAAACTACAGATTGACGAAAATCATGATGAGTAAAGTGAGGTAAATACGATGCAAAGTTTACCAGTGGTAGTTCTTGTTGATTCGAATATGGTGGTGAAGGATCGGATCAGAAGAATTCTGGCTGATCAGGATGTAACCATTCATGAAGCATTAAGTCGCAGCGAGCTGCTTGATATCCTGAAGGAGAATAAAGATCAGATTGATCTGATTGTTACAGATATTGAAATTGATACCGATCGCAGTTTCGATGGACTCAGCCTGATTAAATTAGTTCAAAGTAAAAGCGATACAATTCCGGTCATGGTGCTGACTTCCGAAAGTAAGAAAGAAGTGATCACCAAATATTTGCGGCAAGGAACAGCAGATTATATTTTAAAACCATTTGAAGACAATTATCTAAAGGAAAAGATTTTAAAACATATTAGTATTGAGAGCTTGACCGAATTCACTGTTTTGAAGTTTAGTCTAAAAAACTATTTAAATCATGAGATTTATAAGGCGCAAAAAGGTGGCTATAGTTTTACCTTATTAAAAATCAGCTTTAAATTAAATTCGGCCTTTTCAGGAATCGAATCAAGCAACGAATTTTACAAGCACTCAAAAGCTGTTTATCGGGAAATTAAGGCGCTGTTTTGGGAATCTGATTTATATGTGCAGCATGGCTATCACAGTCATTTGGGTTTTTTCCCCTTTTGCAATCATGAAAATTCCAAGGTCATTGCTGATAAGATCATCGCACAGTATCAAGCCTATAAATTAAAAGACCCTGAAATGCAGCGGTACGATATCACCCAGAATTTTTCAACATATCCTACCGATGGGGAGAATGCCACTGATTTATTAAAAGCGCTTGAGAATCGGGCTGAAGAAAAGCAATTGAAACGAAAAATCCAGGGAGAAAAGCTGGAAATTGCTGGTGATATAGAAATTAACAAGGGAAATCAATAATGACAGACTATACGGAATTAATTGCCAGCTTTACAAAAAATGATTTCATCCTGGATTATGAAACGGTCGCAAAGAAAGGCTTCACTGAAGAAAAACGGCAATTTGAGCAAGCCTGGCAAGCACAATTTAGAACAAATAAGGATCAGACCCTTTTTTATTTTGGATTTCTGACTAATCTGGAGTTTCTTTCGCCGACGATGGCATTTCTTCATCAAATTAGTGCGGGCTTTATTCAAAAAATTGCCAAACAACCGGATCTGGAGTTTTCTCGTGAGCATGTTGATTTATCCTTGACACCGGATGAAATCGCAGAGATTCGACAAATAATCCCCTTTGGCAATGGCATGGCTCATGTGAATGATCGATGGATTATCAGTATTTGGGAGCGACTTAACGCTGCTTACGGGGAAGCGATCAAGAGCTATCCGGGTACAGTCGCGGCGTTTTTAACCGAGCATCACGCCGGGATCAGCGTGGCCGGGCGGATCTTTTTTCATCTGGTCGAAAATAATGAAGATGAACGTTACCCCTTTGCTTTTCTGGCCACCTACGCAACCAAACCGGATGATGGTAAAAAAGCGATGCATACCCCGCTTAAAAATGCACTGCGGGAATATCAAAATCAACCCGAAAAACTGATCCAGTTGTTATCCACCGTCAGCCGGGTGGCTGATCTCAGTGGCTTTATTTCTGATCTGATGGAAAGCGGGGAGTTGTTTTCGCCCCTGAAACTAAGTGCCCAGGATGCGACGGTCTTCTTAACAGAGATCCCGCTTTACGAAGAGGCGGGGATCATGTGCCGGATTCCTAACTGGTGGCGCAAGAAAACTAATCAGCTAAGGCTCAATCTGACGGTCGGAGAAAAGCAACCGGCAAAGGTGGGCATGGATGCTATTTTGTCTTTTAAACCAAATCTCTTATTCGGAGATTCTGTCATTTCCAAAGAAGAAATCCAGAAACTTTTGGCAGAAACCCAGGGACTGGCTCTGATTAAAGGTAAGTGGGTGGAAATTAATCATGAGCAGTTGCAAGCTGCCTTAGAGGCCTTATCAAAAGCCGAAACGCTGACAGCGCAAAAAGAATTGACTCTGGCGGAGGCCATGCGGCTGGAACTTGGATCTCAAGAACTGCTGGGAATCCCGACAAGGGGGTTGGAAGTTCATGTCTCAACCGGAGACTGGCTCCGTCGGGTGAAGGAAACGATGGCCAATCCTCAGACGCTGCGTGGGCAAGAGCCGGAACCTGGTTTCAACGGAAAACTACGCCCCTACCAGCAAACCGGTTATGACTGGCTGAAATACATGGTTGACCTGAGACTTGGGGCTTGCCTGGCAGATGACATGGGGTTGGGTAAAACCGTTCAGGTTATTGCCCTGTTAGAATATCTGCGTAATCATCAGGGCGAGCGGGTACTGTTGATTTTACCGGCATCCCTGATCGGTAACTGGGAAAAGGAAATCAACAAGTTTGCCCCAGAGATGCCAGTCTCCGTGTTGCATGGGATGGCGGTTGCCAAAGACCCTGAAGCATTTTTTGCGAACCCGGTTTTTTTAACCATCACCACCTACGGGATGGCGGTCCGGCTAGCAGCACTGCGAGAAATCGACTGGGATCTGATTATTCTGGACGAGGCTCAAGCGATCAAAAATCCGGGAACAAAGCGGACTAAAACGATCAAGGAGCTCAAAGCCAGAACCCGAATCGCTATGACCGGTACCCCGATTGAGAATCACCTATCCGATTTATGGTCGCTCTTTGATTTTCTGGATGGCGGGCTGCTGGGAAGCGCCAAAGAATTCACCGGGTTTACCAAGGGCTTGAACAAGGATCCTAGCGGCTATGCTAAGCTCAGAAATTTGGTCAATCCCTTTATCTTACGCCGATTAAAAACCGATGCCACGATCATTTCGGATTTGCCGGATAAGGTGGAAATTAAAGAGTTTCCGGTGCTTTCGAAAAAGCAGATCGTGCTTTACCAAAATCTGGTTGCAGAATTGGCTAAAAAACTCAAGGAAGCCGACGGGATTGCCCGAAAAGGCCTGGTTTTATCGAGTATTATCAAGCTTAAACAGATCTGTAATCACCCCGATCAGTATTTGGGTCAGGATCTTTATAAGCGTGATCACAGTGGCAAGTTTGAAATGCTTGAAAACATCTGTGAAACCATTTATGAAAAACGCGAACGGGTGTTGGTGTTCACCCAGTTTAAAGAACTGACTGAGCCACTGGCTCAATTTTTGGAAGAAATCTTTCATCGCCCGGGGCTGGTACTCCACGGCGGCACCCCGGTGACCAAGCGAACCGAACTGGTGGAAGCCTTTAATGGCGAAGCCTATATCCCCTTTATGGTGCTGTCGCTTAAAGCTGGCGGGGTGGGTCTGAACTTGACCGGCGCTAACAATGTTATCCATTTTGACCGCTGGTGGAATCCGGCAGTGGAAAATCAGGCCACTGACCGAGCCTTTCGGATAGGCCAGAATCGTGATGTGATGGTGCATAAATTTATTACGCTTGGCACCATTGAAGAAAAAATCGACGCAATGATTGAAGAAAAAAGTCAACTGGCTGGAGATATTATTAAGGCTTCTGGTGAGACTTGGATCACCGAGCTAGATGATGAACAGCTGCTGAAATTACTAAGTTTAGGTGGGATCTGAGATGAGTTATTACGATTATGATTATGTTCATGTAACTGTTGCTCAAAAAAAGGAAAAAGCCCGAAAATCGATGGAGAAACTGAAGCAGTCCATGCCAGAGATCGAGCCAGTAGTCATCGAAGGCACCGCCATCGCCAAAACCTGGTGGGGAAAGGCCTGGAACAAGAATCTGGAGAGTTATGCCGATTACAGTAATCGGATTGGTCGGGGACGCAGCTATGTTAGGGAAGGCGCAGTGCTACATTTAAAGCTTGAAAAAGGCACCATCCACGCCCTGGTTCAAGGCAGTACGACTAAGCCCTATCGGGTTGAAATTGGCATTGACCCGTTGGATGAAAAAACCTGGAAACAGATCACCGTTTTGTGCAACCGCCGGATTGAATCCTTAGAGCAGCTGGTTTCTGGCAAATTTCCTAAAGAGCTGGAGAGTCTCTTTACGACCAGACAGGAGGGTCTCTTTCCCGCGCCAAGAGAAATTCACTTTCATTGTAGCTGCCCGGACAGTGCTTGGCTCTGCAAGCATGTGGCAGCAGTATTGTATGGAGTAGGCGCCCGACTGGATCAGAACCCGATGCTGCTTTTTACACTACGGAAGATGCCGGTCGAAGAACTGATCAAAAAATCGCTTGAGGATAAGATGGAAAGCATGCTTAAAAATGCCGACAAAAAAAGTCCCCGGGTAATCGGGGACGATCAGGTTTATGATCTATTTGGAGTGTGACAGGAATGGCAGCGGTGTGGGCGTCACGGCGCTAATAGATCTAAGGGACGATCTCAATCGCTACGATTTCGGGCACGTTCATAAAGCGAAAAGGTAGTTTGGTCATCCCAGTACCTTTAGTGACGAATAGGTCGGTTTGACCCTGGCTGCCAATCGCGAAAAGACCCTGTACATATTTTTTCCCGTAGGTCGGCAGAATCTTTTCGGTAAGATAGGGAAGTGAGATCTGCCCCCCGTGAGTATGGCCGGCTAATACCAGCTCAACAGCATTGATATCCATCTCATCGACAATATCCGGCTCATGAGTTAAGAGAATATTATAACTGCCTACCAGTACCTCATCGGTCAGATTCAAATCGGGGTCACCCCGAAAAGCATCATCCAGACCAAGCAGTCGGACGTTTAGTTCAGAAATATCCAGCCAGTCATTAATTAGAACCGTAAAGCCAGCGGCACGCATCAGGTTTTCATAATTATATTTTCTAAATAAGGCGTACTCGTGGTTTCCGGTAACAGCTACCTTGCCATAGGTTGCATTGATCCTTGCCAGACTCTGAGAAATCGCATCAGGATCAACGGAAAACTTTCCAGTCGATCCAATCAGATCACCAGTAAAAATAACAAGATCAGCATTTTCAGCATTGATTTTTTCAATAATCCGATCGAGTTGGTCATGATCATTAAATTCGCCGATGTGTGTATCGCCGAAAAAGACAATCTTAAGTGGTGCCTCAAGCTTGCTGTTTTCAAGCTTTTCGCGATTGACCATTAAGAGATTGGGTTCGACATAGCGGGCATAAAGATAACTGCCCACAACAATTGTGGTTAGCGTGATGGATGCAAGCAGTAAGAATTTTCCAAATTTCATGGGCACTCCTTTCGATCTTCTATTATAACCATCAATCTTTAAAGGTGCTTTAAAAGAAGGCAATGACGGTAACCTTTTCAAAAACACCGATAAAACACGCAACAGTTGACCATAGAGCTTTGATAGAATGAAAATAAATAAAATCTGAAAATGGCTTGACAAATTAATACTTCGGATGTAGAATTAAATTAATTCGAATAACGAAGTACTTTGTAACTAGAAAAAGGATAAAACGAATGGATAATGGCTTTAACGACAATTTTGAAGCAATGATTTTTGAATATCTGGACAAGATAAAGTACCTCTTATCGACGGAGCTATGGGGAAATGAAATTTTTAATTGCACGAAAAATGAAGTGTTTGTGCTGCTGCTCTTATATCGACGCAGTGATGTCAATATGACCCAGATTGCCGAATACTTGAATGTTCCGTTAAATACGGCCACCGGCATTGTTGCGCGGATGGAAAAACGTGATTTTTTAACCCGCGAAAGAAGCTCAGAAGATAAGCGGGTAGTCACCATAAAACTGACCGATGCCGGCAGAATAGCGATCCAGAGCATCCTCAACGAAATGATCCGATACGGACAATTGGTGATGGAAAGTTTTAGTGCGGAGGAAGTTAAACTGGTTTTTAGGCTGGTTGATAAGGTCATGGACGCGCTCAGTCGAGATGCTAGCAAAATCGCAGCCAAACAGACCAAACCAAAAATCACAAAGATAATGATTGAATAGAATGCTGCCCTAGGCAGCATATTTCAGAAGATATACTTCGGATAGCGAACTATTCGACAAGTGAATTATAAAAAAAGGAGATCCAATGAAACGCATACTAATTTTTACCGGCAAAGGTGGGGTAGGCAAAACCAGTGTGGCCGCTGCCCACGCCCTGAAATCATCACAGGAAGGCAAAAAAACCCTGATCGTCAGCACCGACATGGCCCATAATCTGGGGGATCTGTTTAATGTTCCGATCGGAAAAGATGAGGTTGCGGTAGCCGACAATCTCTACGCCCTGGAGATTGATCCCAACTATGTGATGGAAAAAGATTTCAAAGATCTGATGCGCGCCTTTAGCAATATGATTGGCTCGATTAATCCAGAAGGCGCCGAAATGGATGAGTTTACGATGATGCCAGGGATGGATGAACTCTTCGCCCTGCTTAAAATTCAGGAATTACACGATAATAGCGACTACGAACGGATTATTGTCGACTGCGCGCCCACTGGAGAAACCCTGTCCCTGCTTAAATTTCCCGAGCTGATGTGCTGGTATATGGACAAATTTTTTCCGATGGGGAAGGTGGCGATGCGCATCTTGTCGCCAGTGTCAAAATCATTGTTTAAAATTCAGTTGCCCGATCGACACGCCATGAGTGACATCGAAACCCTCTATGTCAAACTGATTGAACTGCAGGAATTGCTAAAAAACAAAGCGGTGTCCTCGGTTCGGTTAGTAACCATTCCTGAAAAAATGGTGGTCGAAGAAACCAAGCGAAACTATATGTATATGAAGCTTTACAACTATAATGTCGATGGTATTTTTATTAACCGCATTCTGCCCACTGACATTGACAATCCCTTTTTTGCGGAATGGATCACAATCCAGAAAAAATACATCGCTGAAATTGAGGCCTGTTTTGAAGAAATTCCCAAATATTATATTCCCTGGTACGATACTGATCTACTGGGTCTGGATGCCATCAACCGGATCTGTGATGATGTCTTCGCGAAACGAGCCGATTTGTTTGAGATCAAAGCGGATATCGAGGGGGAAAAATATGAGCAGACTGAAACAGGCTACAACTTGAAGCTTTATTTACCAAATATTAGCAAGGATGAGGTGGCGGTCAATCTATCGGGGTCGGACGTAATTGTCAAAATTGGTAATTACAAGCGAAATATTCCAATGCCCAATAGCCTCAGAGGGATGGCAGTGACATCGGCAAAATTTGATCAGAGCACTCTGATCATCGCATTTCAATAAGGAGAAAAGCAATGAATCGAGAATTTATTAAAAACATGATCCTGGCCAAGCAATATGAACGCGATGCCTTCTTGTCGCTGTTATCACCGACCATCGCCAAACACGTTCAGGTGATTGAAAAAGAAGTCAAAGAAATGATCTTTGAAGTCGCCAAGGAATGGGTTGTTGATGTCAGCGGTGCGGTAAACGCGGCCGAAAAAGAAAAGACGGCAGGATCGGACAGCGAAATAAAAGTTAAAAAAGTTTCGATCGACTAGATACATCGACTAGATGAATAGTTTAAATAAAAGGGAGAAGACCATGCGAATCATTTTATATACCGGTAAAGGCGGTGTCGGTAAAACCAGTGTGGCTGCCGCAACGGCAGTAAAGTTGGCTAAAGACGGCAAAAAAGTTTTAATTATGAGCACCGACCAGGCGCATAGTTTATCGGATTCTTTTGGCGTAAAGCTTATGAATACTCCGGTAAAGATCAGTGATCGCCTCTGGGGACTGGAAATTGATGCCATCCTGGAAGGCGAACGCGCCTGGGGAAACATGAAAAACTATATAAAGGAGTTACTGACAGTCAAAGCCGAAGGAGGAATTGAAGCTGAGGAGCTGCTGGTTTTTCCGGGGCTGGAAGAACTATTTTCATTGTTTAAAATCACTGATATCTATGAAGAAAACCAGTATGATGTCTTGATTGTCGACTGTGCACCAACTGGCGAAACCCTGTCACTCTTAAAATTTCCGGAAATGTTTGGTAATATGATCAAAACGGTGTTACCAATGAAGAAAAAGGCCGTCAAGGTAGCCGGACCAATGATCGAAAAAGTGATGAAAATTCCGATGCCCGAAGACAATGTCTTTGATGATGTCGAACAATTATACGAAAAGCTCTATCAGTTACAGGAGCTGATGACCAATAAGGAAATCCTGACCATCCGGATCGTCACGACCCCCGAACGGATTGTCATTAAAGAGGCTAAACGGAATTTCACCTATCTTCACTTATACAACTACAACATCGATGCCGTGATCGTTAACAAGGTCTATCCGCCAAAAGCATTAGACGGATATTTCAGCAAATGGATCAATCTGCAGGAGGAAGGGCTGAAGGAGATTCGCGAAAGCTTTTCCGAGGTGCCAGTTTTTACCCTGATGCTGCTCGATAAGGAGTTGGCTACCGAAGCGATTCTGCTAGAAGCAGCCGAGCAGATTTTCGGAGAAACTGATCCTGCGGCAGTTTTATTTAAGGATACAATCTTTGAAGTACGGAAGGAAGACGATGGCTATGCCTTCATATTAAACATTCCTTTTGCCGAAAAAACGGATCTCGATATGGGACAAAAGGGCAGTGAATTGATGATTCAAATCAAGAATGAAAAACGGTGTTTTACATTACCGGATATACTCCGTAATAAAACGGTACAAAGCGCCAAATATGAAGCCGGAAAGTTGCTGATAAAATTTGCATAAGGTGAGCATTGGGTTTACAATGGGGTAAACAACATGGTAGTAGGCAATGAAAATCCAGGTAAAAAAAGAGGAGGCTTGTCGATGCAGACGTATTTTATACTAACGATCAATCCCGGTTCAACCTCGACAAAAGTTGCTGTCTATAAGAATGAAAGAGCCCTGTTTACTCAGACAGTTGAACACGATAGTGCTGTTCTTGAGGCCTTTCCAACGGTTAATGCACAGTTTGAATTTAGAGAAAAAACGGTGCTGGAAATATTAAAAGCCCAGCAGTTTGATTGCCATCAGCTTGCTGCAGTAGTCGGGCGCGGCGGCTTGCTGCCGCCTATCGATGCGGGTGGCTACGGCGTCAATCAGGCGATGAAGGCGCTAATTTTGGAAGGCCATCTTTCACCCCATGCCTCAAATTTGGGGGCGCTCCTGGCCGACGCCATTGCCGCACCGCTAGGGATCCCGGCTTATATCTATGACGCTGTTTCATCCGATGAAATGGAAGATATCGCCCGGATCACCGGTTTTCCGGAAATCCACAGAAAAAGCCTTTGTCATGTATTAAACAGCAAGGCGATGGGCAGAAAATACGCCAACGAAATGGGAAAGCACTACTCTGAGATGAACCTGGTCATTGCTCATCTGGGCGGCGGGATTTCTATCAGTGCTCATAAAAAGGGACGGATCATCGATGTGATAGCCGATGATACTGGCCCTTTTTCGCCGGAACGATCCGGTGGACTTCCACTACTGGCTTTGGTGGAGCTGATTTACAGCGGACATTATCATAAAAATGAGCTGGTTAAGAAAATTCGTGGACAGGGTGGATTAAAAGCGCATCTGGGTACTAGCGATATCCGCGATATTGAAAAACGAATCTTGACTGGCGATAACAAGGCAAAGCAGATCTATGCGGCGCTAGCCTATCAGATTGCCAAGGGCATCGGCGAAATGGCGGTGGTGCTAAAAGGCGAAATTGACGCGATTATCCTTACCGGTGGGATGGCCTACTCTGAAAAACTGACCACGATGGTTAAAGCATATATCGCCTTTCTGGCCCCGGTTCAATGCTTGCCTGGCGA
>NZ_CAKMJU010000070.1:0-8955 GCF_927416815.1 uncultured Acetobacterium sp.
GGCCTACTCACCTCCACGTGATTTGTAGTTCACAGTTATCCCTATGGCTATAGAATAATTAGAATGATGCTTAAAGGCAAGATGTTTCACGACGTTTTGTGCCTTGAGCGAAGCGAAAGGAATGGTTATAAAAATGAAAAAAATTGCCAGCTTTACCATCAACCATCTGGATTTACTGCGGGGTGTCTACATCTCCCGAAAAGATTATTGCGGCGACCACTGCATCACCACCTTCGATATTCGGATGAAAGAACCCAACCGCGAACCGGTGATCAACAACGGCGAACTCCACGCCATGGAACACCTGGGTGCAACCTTTTTGCGAAATGATCCGGTTCTCAGTGACGAGATTGTCTATTTTGGACCAATGGGCTGCCGAACTGGCTTCTACCTGCTGATGAAGGGTGAACGAACGCCTGCCGATATCATGCCCTTGATCATTAAACTATTTAGCTTTATGGCCGATTATCAAGACGAAATCCCCGGTGCCACTGCGCGCGACTGCGGCAATTATCACGAGATGAATCTCCCAATGGCTCGTTATGAAGCCAACAAATATCTCACCGAAATTCTGGAAAACATCCAACCAGAAAACATGATTTATCCAGAATAGCATCTGCCAATAAAAAAAAGCCCATAGCGGGCTTTTTTTATTTTTGATTTTTTGATTCAGTTGCTTTATCCAGCTTCTTATTTTTGTTTTTACCAACCATTTTATCAAACAATTGTTCTGACCATGATTTTCTTTCGCTCATTTTTTTCTCATGGAGTCGGGTGAATTTATTGATCCGACTAACCCAAGACTTCGCATCGGCGATCATATTGCTGTCATCGGGATTTGGAATAACCGCCGTCCATTCCTGAAACAGTTTTCCGTTGCGCGTTAAAGCCTCATAATTAATGGCCAGCACCTTATACATTTTCTCTCCATTATCGTAGTTTTTCAGCTTGGCCTGGGCTTTTGACCACCGATGGAACCGCCCCATAATATAGGCGCTATCATCTTGAATAATGGTCACATAGGGTTTAACCAGAGCCTTGTATTTAAAACTCTGAGGTAATATGATGGTGAACAGGACTGACAGGGTGGCAAAGAAGGCGAAAAAGACAAAGCCCAACCATTTTACCCCTTCTGAAAGCATAATAAAGAGTAAAATCGAGATGGCCAACTCAATTCCCAACAAAATCCAGATTTTTTTCTTTTCAGAATTTTTCTGAATTTTATTTAATTCGCCGATAAACCCGACATACTGAGCTTCATCATATTCCCAGATCAAGGCTTCGTCTTTTTTCTCCATGAATGCCTCAAACTGACGATACCGCCGATAAAAATAGATGGCATAGCCAATCGCAAAGATAATCATCACCACGCCGGCATAGGTAAAGTAAAACTGATAGATTTCAACCGCTTTGATGATAACCGGAATAAAAATAATAACGACCCCTAAAACAGCAGCAATTAAAGAGAGTACTATATTTTGTTTTTCGGGATTTTTAATCTCCAACATAACTTCTCACAACCTTTTCACTTTATAGTTTATTTTAAATCGTTTGTTTTATTAAAATATTTGTTCATCGCTGTCTTAAATCTGTTTGAATTTTTCTCTGACCTCAGTTATTTTTCCACAGGTCATGCTCCCCTCGGGACATGGTCCTTCGACACATCGAGGTCCACCATTTTTAAAGAGCAGCGGTGCCACTTTCTTACATTCTTTAAGCATTTGGGTGGCCAGTTCGCGAATTTCCCACTGCGCCCGGTTGCAGCAACGTTGATTGTAAAAGTGTAGCAATTCACGGGTGTTCATGGTTGTCACGATTTTTGTCTCACAAGCGTTGGGCAAAACAAAACGGGCATCTTCGATTCCCTGTTTTTCGGCCGCCATGGCCGCCTGTTTCTCAGAAAGGCCAGACGCGATTAAATCCCTGGTATATTTTTCAATCAGTTTTTTTGCCAAGGCATCATAGGTATTCTGGGCATTTTCCATCCCTTCAACAAAGATCTTTTGACCGTCCGGCAGGGCTTTGATTTCTGGGGGAATCACATAATTAAACTGCCCTTCACTAACATAGCGCTGCGATTTTTGGCTAAAGCTGGCCATCCGATGGCGTACCAACTGATGGGTTAAGGCGCGGCTCACCCCTTCAATAGCAAAGGTAAAGCTGGCGTGTTCGATTGGTGAGGCATGCCCCATATCCATCAAACGGGTTAAAAAGCGTTCGACATTCGCATCCGTCAGGTCTTCCATGATCTCATCGGCACCGGCTTTGGAATAACATAGTTTGGCAGCTGCGGCAACTAATTTCTCAGGATCCGGGGTATGTTGAATCAATGTTACCCTTAATGTTGTTTCCATAAGATTCTCCTCTCATTTGAAAAATGTTTCTTGTTCTTCTGGACATTTTTCCTTGAACTTTAATATCTCATTATAACATTTTTCCCATGAATGTACAGTTCATAAACGGGATCTTAAAAATTTGCAAGTCGATCACCAATTCTTGCCCTATGGTGACAACTATTTCTATTCAGGTTTCTGTCCTTCTTGGATATAATGGTTCACAACAAGTCGTTTTACAAAAAGATGGAGGTACTCCCTATGTTTGGCAATCTCGATACCGTCCCTGAATTACTCAAAAATCATCAGTATAAGACGGGTGAAAAACATAAATTTCTTGGTGATTATTATCGTCTGATGATTGAAGAATCGCCTAGCACCGGTGTTATTATCAACAATTCTAATATGGTCCTCAATGTCCAAGATACTCAATCGATTTCCCACAAAGAATTCATTTTGGATATGTGGTACCGGGAACAGGCTCGCGAAGTTTTTGTCGAGGCGATGGCCGCTGCGATTATCAAAGCCGCTCCCTATCAGGTTCGTTTTCCCGACTTAAAAATCTACCGGATGGATAATCGCTGGGGTGTCTGTTCCCCTAAGAGTCAACGGGTTATCCTTAATCTTGAGCTGATCAAAACCCCCAAAGAATGTATTGAATACATCGCCTTGCACGAGATGCTCCACTTTCGTTTTCCCAATCATAATCTTTCCTTCTATGGCGCCCTGGGAGCCCTGATGTCAGACTGGAAAGAACGCGAAGATATGCTTAACCGAAAATACCGTTTAACCTGAATTGTAAAAAGATCTGCCTCCATGAGACAGATCTTTTTTTATCGATTTTATTCTCTGCAGTTTTATTATCTGTTTAATTCTCTGTTACCAGCGTCATTTTATGTTTGCTATTCATACGTTTGGTAAACAATACCAGCATAATAGCAGCAATGTTGATCCCTAAGGTGATAACAAAAGCCAGGTTATAACTGCCGCCGCTTTTTTCAACTGCATAGGCGGCAATTTGTGGACCAATAAAAGCACCAATCGAAAGACCGGTCATCACTACCCCATAATTCATGCTCAAATATTTGATCCCAAAATTATCGGCGGTGATTGATGGGAATAAACCGAATACCCCACCATAGCTGGCGGCGATCAAGCAAATGCCAACCATGAAAAGTGGTAAATCCTTAGTGAAATACAAGGCCACTAAGCCGACACCACTTAAGGCAAACATACCCATCAGGGTATTGTAACGCCCGATTTTATCGGATACCGTTCCCCAGACAACCCGTCCGGTGGCGTTAGCCAGCCCGATAAAACCAACCGCAAAAGCTGCCTGCTCGGGCGATAAACCAACCATCACCTGGCCAATTGGCGAAGCTTGACTAATGATCATTAAACCGGAAATACAACCCAATACCATTAATCCCCAAATCATATAAAAATCTGGTGTTTTTAACATCTCTCGGGTGCTGACATCACCGCTGGTCTGATTTGTCACCGTTGCAGCGGTCTTGCCTTGCGTTTCTACTACTGGTGGAGCGGCAATAAAGATTCCCAATACCAGGATTACTCCAGCAAAGATCAAGCCCAAGGTTTGAAATGCCCCCAAAACGCCCTGGGCGGCAATGAATTGCACCGCCACTGGAGCAAATATCAGTGATCCGGCACCAAAGCCGCCGGCTGTTAAGCCCCCGGCCAAGCCCTTATTGCCGGGAAACCATTTAACCGTATTAGAAACGGTAATCGAGTAAATCAGTCCAATTCCCGATCCCGCAATTAACCCATAGGTAATGTAGATCTGATAAACGGTAGTGATCATACCGCTTAAGTAAAGCCCCAATCCAAACAGTACCCCGCCTAATAAAACGACCACCCGCACGCCGAAACGTTTGACCAGCGGCCCGGCAAAAATCATCGCAATCGGCAATACAAATAAGTTAATCGTAAAAGCCATTGACGCCTGCGATGCTGTCCATCCAAAATCTACCATTAGCGGTTTTGAGAAAACGCTCCAGGCGTAAGCAAAGCCGATGCACAAGTTAATCACAATACTGACTGCCAGGATTAACCATTTTTTATTGTTATTCATTTTATTTTCCTCTTCTCTCGTTCTAAGCCGTTTCACTTTCTTGCCATTCGCCGATGTTCATAATTGTCGCTTCGGTGAGCCGCTCAATCTCTGCTACGGTTACCGCTGCTGCCAGTTCTTCCAGATACAAACCGTCTTCGGCCACTCGAAACACTGCCTTATCGGTGATAATCATATCGACTACCGCGGCAGCGGTTAAGGGCAGGGTACACCTTTTTCTTATTTTTGAATTGCCGTGCTTATCAGTATGGGTCATCGCGACAACTACCCGTTTGCAACCATAAAGCAAATCCATGGCGCCGCCCATTCCGGTTAAAAGCTTACCGGGAATCTTCCAGCTGGCAATACTGCCGGCTTGATCAACCTCCAGTGCCCCAACCACGGTCATATCAATATGGCCACCCCGGATCATCGCAAATGAGGTTGCCACATCAAAAACAGCGCCCCCGGGAAGCATCGTAATCGGTTCTGCCCCGGCATTGGCCAAATCCGGATCACTTTCACCCCGTTCTGGTTTTGGGCCAAACATCAATCCGCCGTTTTCGGTCTGGAGAAACACCTGGGTTCCTGCCGGAATATAATTGGCCGATTCGGTAGGTATTCCGATTCCCAAGTTGACATACATCCCGTCTCTAAATTCTTTTGCTATTCTTTTGGCAATATAATCTCTAGACATTTCCGAACCTCCTATAATTTGTTTGTGGCAATCCACAATTCTTCATATACATTCTTTCGTTCTTGATAGCTGTGACCTTTTACAATATAATCCACAAAAATCCCGGGGGTTCCAATATTCTCACAGGCAATCGCGCCAACCTCTACGATTTCGTCAACTTCAACAATAACAATGTCTGCCGCCGTTGCCATCACCGGGCTGGTATTGCTCATGCCTTTGTACTGCAAATTTCCTAAGGGGTCGCAGCGATGAGCCTTGATCACCGCGACATCTGCCCGGATCGGCTTAAATAACAAATAGGGCTTGTCGTCGACGATAATCTTCTCTGCCATCTCTTCAACTTCAGTCCCCATTCCGACTGGTGTAACAACGGCTCCCAACCCGGCACCGCCAGCTCGAATCCGCTCCACAAAGGTACCCATCGGGCTAAGTTCCAGTTCCACTTCCTGATTGACTATCTGTTTGATCAAATTGGGATCGGTACCCACATGTGATGTCACATATTTGCTAATCTGCTTGTTTAAAACCAGCTTTCCAATATCCACACCGCCGCCCCGGTAACCGGCACCAATACTGATGACGGTCAGCTCTTTGATTCCGGCTGTCGCAATTTCGTCGATCATTTTTAGTGGAACAGCAGCCCCTAAAAATCCTCCAATCATAACAGAAGATTTATCTCGAATCTTTTTGACGGCTTCTTGCGTCGTAATTTGTACTGCCATTGCACTGACCTCCTTGTAGCCAATATTTCCAAATCCTGTTGGGATGGTTCCTAAATTTAACACGAAACAGGTCAATTGAAACGACAATTTTTTAACCGATGACAGGAATTTTTCATACTATTTTTATAGGCTTTAAACTAATCTCAATTAAGTGTGTGTTTGAGATATTAATGTTACTCTTATAACCCGCTTTAAGGTGTCTTTAATCAGACTAAAAACTGTTTTATAAACAGCGACACTCGAGCAATCTATCGATTTATTAAGCATCTTTAAGAATTACCAAGATATGATTCTCTTGATTATTTTTATATGTTTAATATTCATCTTTTTTGACTAATTTTTACCTATTACCTGCACACATAAGTAAAAAAGAAAAAATACTGGATAAAACAGTTAATCTGTTTTATCCAGTATTTTTTCTTTTCGATCTTGTTATTCGTTTTTTAAGGTTAACCTTAATCCGTTTCTTGAAATAAATTCAATCAGACGTGCATCTTATTTTTTAACATTCTCCTGGTTTTTTCCGGGATCCGATGATAAATCGTTTGGAGTAAAACGATGATGCAAAAACCTGAGACTGCGACGATTAGTGACCAGCTTAAAACAATACTACCCAGTACATTCAGGCTAATAATCCCATCAATGCCAATTGCCAGCACAATCACAAAAAGAATCAGATTCGTGGGAATAAAAATAAACTGGCTTTTGTGACGGGTGTGTTTCAAAACAAACCGGAACAGGCTGACATCGAGATAAACCAGGGTAGCAATCGGAAAGGCGTAACTGAGAAACCAATTTGTTTGGCTACCAAGAATCAGGAAAACAGATAAACAGGTAACAACCACTGTAATATAGGCTCCCAGAAAATTGTAGTTCGGCTTCAAATAACCCATCGCAAAAAAAACCATCGCAAAAATACTGAGATCGGCCAACGCAATATATTTAAGCAAGACATGATTCCAGGGATAAACCAGGTAAATCACGCCGATGATTAGCATGATACTTGCGGCAATAATCGAAATTGAAAAAAACGCCTTATTCTTTTTACCCAGATGATCTTCGTCGTAGGTATTGATCGCCTGGGGGTATTTCGGATCCTGGGGATATTTCCCCGCATTGACATCAGGAATAGGAAAGTCGCATAATGGACAACTTTTCATATCATCTTCAACCTCAACACCGCATTTGGGACAATATGCCATCGTACTCACCTCTTATTCGTTTCTATTTTGACCGGAACACCCAGCTGTCTAATTTTTCTAAAAAAGATCTTTTCAATCACCGTTTCGCCGGTCGTTTTTCCAAAACACAAAGCCAACCTGTTGTCATAGCTGACGGTAACCAGCTTTAGCCGACTTTCGGCACTGGGCGGGGGGAAAACTTCAAAGCTCTTGACATAGGGCTTAATCTCTTCCGGAACCGTGACCACTCCCAGATTGGATAATCCGCTGGTATAGCCGCGCTCACCGTAGCGCTTATAGATCACCGGCATCAACAATTTTTTCACCCAAAGGGGAATGATCCTTAAAAAGATCAGCCGTTCATTACGTACATTTCTAGAAATATAGCGATTAATATGCTTCTGATTCATATAAAGACCCATATACCCTTTGATCTGCTCGATAATTTCCTCACGGCTATAATAACCCAAGGCCAGATCAATCTTAGGATTTAAACTGATAAAAAAATTTCTCAAGGTCACTGAGGGAAACATCTTTCTCAAATCGACAGGCACATTGATTGCAATCCGCTGCTTTCGCTTCTTATTCTCGCTGATCGGAAGGGCGATGATATATTCCTGAATACTCTCAAAATAGAGCGCCAGGATAAACTGGGTCAGGGTACAGCCATAACTTTTGGCCAGCGTCAGCAAAGGCGCTACTGGCACAAATCCGGTCAGCAAGAGGTACTCGCCCTTATCAAGGAGTTCAAAAGGAAAATGAAAAACCTTTTTACTGCCTGGCGGGGGCGGTACATTTTCTTTATAGTAAACCTTAAACGAGTCTTCAAACTCTCCCGGATCGACTTCTGCAGAAATGTCCATTGCTTTACCCAGATTTTTGGGAACAATTCCCTTTAATTGTTTAAAATATTCAATGATCAAGGTCTGCAAAAAAGCCAGACCACCACTGCCATCACAAATGCTGTGGTTAAACTCAACATGAACATACTTCTTATAATAAAGCACCCGAAAGGGAAAGGTCTTTCCCTGACGCTGCCGCATCGTCTTACACGGATAATAGGTTTCCTCTTCAGCCTTTGGAATAACCTCAGTGTGCTCGTAATAATACCAGAAAAAACCACGTTTTAAGGTCACCTGAAAATAAGGAAAGCGATGAATAATCAGCTCCAGAGCCTTTTGTAAGGTAACCGACTCAACCATTTCTGATAATTCCACCGTCATCCGGTAAACCGTTGTCATCCGCGATGATGCAATGGCCGTATAAAGGACTCCGGCATTATCCAGAGAATAAAAGTTCTTCTTCTGATTTTTTTCCTCCATCATCAACCCCCACCTCTGAGAAAGTTTTTCCGGAAGGTCAACAGAAAATCGTCAAACTGATCTTTTTCCACCGCCAGGGTGACGTCAACCGCAACCAACCAACAAACGCCAATGCTCTCCTGACGCTCATCAGACAGGGTCACCTGCCAGCCCTTGCCAGTGTATGTATCTCCAGCAATGGAAAGTGCTTTAGTTGCCAGATATTGATCAAATTGCCACCTGGGAATGCCCCGCATCAATAGTGTCTTAACTGTAAATTGATCAGATTTAATTGGTTCTGCTCCTTTTTGATCTTGATCAGTCATCATCTTACTCATTTCTTAATGTATTCTTTGATCTTTTGCAAAGCTATTCTACCATATTCGCCTTAAGTAATTGCTGATATTTTTTATTGCTAATTGTCTCAACTTTCCCAGCTCTAAAATTCGGCGGAGACTTTACAACAACACACTCTGTAGCTTCTAAAAAACAGAAGTTGACAGAAAAATGCACCTGACATCTGATATAATGAAAATGCAAACTAACAAAAATCAGACAGGAAAGGTGCATACCACTATGATAAACCAAAACAACCCATCTGAACAGACAAAAATTGCATTTTTAAAAGCTTTTAAGGCATTGAAACTGGC
>NZ_CAKMJU010000071.1:0-7742 GCF_927416815.1 uncultured Acetobacterium sp.
GGGGTCTGCAGGCCGCAAAAATACAGCATTCCCCGTTTTTTTTCTGTCACTACCTTCTCTCATTCACTGAGGTTTTCCGGCAACCCTGAGAAGCGCCACCACGAAATTTATCAGATCTTCGGGATTGTCGATCTGGTTAAACGCCGGAAAACCTCAGTGAATGAGAGAAGGTAGTGACAGAAAAAAAACGGGGAATGCTGTATTTTTGCGGCCTGCAGACCCCGTTACTCGAAATCCGGGATAAGATATAGGCACCCAGGCCGACCCCGGAAAGAAAATGCTCGTAAATTGTATCAGGGATTTTAATTTCGTCGAAGGTGGAATCGGAAAGATCCACCATCAGTATTTTTCCGCAATAACCTTTCAAAAAAATTACCTCTCATCCTCCAGCAAGGGGGAGTATAAAACTGATCACATCTCCATCTTTTAACTGGGTACTTAATTTCACCCGTTGGTAGTTGACGTGGCAAATCACCAGGGGCTGTAACAACAGGGGAATTTTGAGCCGGCGGTAAACAGTCGCCAGCCGGGCTCCTGGGGGCAGCACCATCATGCCATCCTCATCCAGAACGGAGAGGTTGGCAAATGGTGGCGGATAGACCTGAATTTTCATCAGACCGTGGAAGCTGTTTTGGGACAAAGCTTAATCAGGATCTCAGAGCATTCCTGAATATTCATAATCCGGGGAACCGGGTAGGTTGGATTTCCTTCTTTGAGAATTCGTTTCGTCAGCTCGGGAATGTCTTTTTCTTTCAGGGCATAAATCGTGGTAGGAATGCCCATACTGGTATTCATTGCTTTTATTTTTTCAATCAAGAGATCAGCCAGTGTTTCATCGTCATTCATGGCTTGTCCCAGACCGGCATAGAAAGCCAGTTCAGCCAGTTTTTTTGCGGCGGACTGTTTTGAAAATTCAAGAATATAAGGCAGAATAATGGCATTGGCCAAACCGTGGGGAACACCGTAAAAGCCGCCCATGGCGTGGGCGATGGCATGGACATAGCCAACATAGGCACGGGTGAAGGCCAGTCCGGCATCAAAGGAAGCCTGAGCCATTTTTAGCCGCAGCTCCAGATCATCGCCATGGTGATAGGTGTTTTCCAGGTTGTTAATGATAATTTCAGTGGCATTCAAGGCTTTTTCTTTGACAAAGCTGGTGTCGTATTTTCCGATATAGGCTTCCACCGCATGGGTCAGGGCATCCATCCCGGTGGTGGCAGTCAGCGAAGGTGGCAGTCCCACCGTCAGCTCCGGATCAAACACCGTTGCCAGAGGCACCAGTTTGGGATCATTGATGGCAAACTTTTCATGGTTTTTAACATCGGTGATCACAGCACAGATGGTTGCCTCGGAACCGGCTCCTGAGGTCGTCGGGATGGCAAAAAATGGCGGCAGCCTATGGGTCAGTTTAAAAAGCCCGCGCATTTTTTCGATGCTTTTGCGATTGGTGACCTTGGCTGCTATGATTTTGCCGCAATCAATTGAAGAGCCACCGCCAAAGGCCACTACCCCCTGGCAATTGCTGCTGTAATACAGGGCTAGCCCATCTTCGACATTTTCAAAGGTGGGGTTGGGTTGAACCTTGTCAAACACAATCGCATCGATGCCGTTAGTTTCCAGGGCGCATAAAAAAGAATCCAGTAAGCCCATTGAATAAAGCGGTTTGTCGGTCACTACCAGAACTTTGGTGACCCCTGAAATGGTGATGATTTCGGGAAAGCGCCGTACCATCCCAGCGCCCTGAAGAACTGGGGGAATCGGCAACGGCAACACCTGGGCGACTTGCTTCATCACAAACTGGGAACTACGGTAAGGAAAATTTTGAAAGCTCTTAAGTACACGTTGCATGACGTAACCTCCATTTTGCATTACAATCATTGCACTGGTAAAATAATTTAGGATCCATAAGATTACCTCTTTTCGAATTCATTTGGATTAGATATAACTATTGATTAACGCCTGGACATCGCTTTGATTAATCTGTTTATCAACTAGCGGAACCTTATCAAACAGTTCCGGGTGTTTAGCAGCGTAGGTTGGCGCCTGTTCCCGATAGAGGATACCGATTGGGATGGTGTCGCCAAATTCCATCGCTTTTTCAAGCGCTGCCAGTTTATTGGTGGTGTCATAGCCTTCGTCAAGCGGCTTAACCCGTTTTTTGTAGTAGGCAAAGGTGTTGGTCTTGTTAAAGCTGACGCAGGGCTGGAGGATATCGACCAGGGCGTAACCGGGATGCTGAATGGCGGCTGTCATCATCTCGGCCAGATGTTTCTTGTCGCCAGAAAAAGAACGCGCCACAAAGGTAGCCCCGGCGGCAATCGCAATCAGCAGCGGATTGAAGCTTGCCCCCAGATTACAGGGGTTGCTGTTATCGGTGAGGTCGCAGCGATTCGAGGTAGGCGAGGGTTGCCCCTTAGTCAGACCATAGATCTGATTGTCGTGAACAAAATGGGTGATGTCAACGTTGCGACGGATATTGTGGAGAAAGTGATTGCCCCCTTCGCCATAGGAATCGCCATCGCCGGTATTGACAATCACGGTCAGGTCATCGTTGGCGATTTTAATGGCGACTGCTGCTGGCAGGGATCGGCCATGGAGACCGCTAAAGCCATTGGCGGTGATGTATTGGTTTGTTTTGGCGGCCTGGCCAATACCACCGACCAGGACAACCTGATGAGGTGGTCTTTCCAGCTGGTTTAAAACACCGGTCAGGGTTTCGATTATAGCGAAATTACCGCAACCTGGGCACCAGGCTGTTTCATAGTTAGTGAATGCTGGTTTGCTCATATCAGAAACCTCCCTTAAAATTTTTAATGCCGGTTAAAATATCGTCGACCGATAATTGGCGGCCATCATATTTGAGAATACTGTGTTCGCAGCTGATCAGGGTTTCTTCCCGGATCAGTGAAGCGAGCTGGCCGGTGGCATTTTGTTCGACGTTGATTATTTCCATTACCTGATCACAAAAATGCCGCAGTCGTTCGGTCGGCAGCGGGCAAATATCTCCGAAAAGCAGGGCGCCGTAGTTTTTTTCTTCCTGATTGAGGATGTCGACGGCTTCTTTAATCGCGCCACTGGTGGAACCAAAGCCGACTAATAGTGATTGACATTGCTGCGCCCCCCAAAACTCTGGTTCGATCAGTTCTTTTTTTAATCCTTCCAGCTTGTGCATCCGTTTTTGCACCATCTGATTGCGGACGGTAGCAGATTCGGTAATCTGACCCGATTCATCATGCTCATCGCTATCGACCCGCACCAGGGCTTCTGATTTTCCTGGGATGGCTAGCGGTGAAATGCCGTTTTCGGTCAGGGCGTAGCGTTTATAGGGGTGATCTGGGGTCGGAACCGGAGCTTCTGGTTCGTCGTAACGGACAATTTCACTGGCGTTAAGAATCGGGATGGTGGTGGTCGAATCAGCCAGGTATTGATCGCTTAAGAGAATCACCGGAATTTGATATTTTTTTGCCAGCGCCAGGCTCCGAGCGGTCTGGTAGAAGCAATCAGTATGATCGCGCAAGGCGATAACCATCCGCGGGAATTCCCCCTGGGAGGCCGAGATGACAAATTTTAGATCGCTTTGTTCGGTTCGCGTCGGAAAGCCAGTAGCCGGTCCGGGACGTTGGACGTCTACCGCCACCAGCGGAATTTCGGCGATGCCAGAAAAGCCCAAGGCTTCGACCATCAGTGAAAAGCCACCACCAGAGGTGCCAGTCATCGCAGTGGCTCCGGCGTAAGAGGCACCGATAGCCATGTTGATGGCGGCAATTTCGTCCTCGGCCTGTTCGACAGCGATCGCCATGGTGCTGCTATGCGCATTAAAGAAGTCTAATAGGCTGGTTGATGGGGACATCGGGTAGGCCGAATAAAAACGCAGTCCAGCCGCGACAGCGCCTAAGCCAATCGCGTTATTTCCCGATAACATCAGGTCTTCCGAGGTTTCGATCAGTGGCAAATCATAATGCGATTCCAGTAAATCGTAGCCCTTGTTGATGGCGCTTAAGTTGATCTCGACCAGATCAGCCCGGAGGTTTGACTTAATAATTGCAGCGGCATGATCAAGAGGGATATTAAAGAGCTTAAGCAAGGCTCCGGTGGCCACGCTGTTGATCACTTTGGGATTTCCAAGATCGGTGGCGATCTTTTTAAAGGGTAATTTAATCGCCCGGAAATCGTCAATCGCTAAGGCCTTGTCACATAAAATAAAACCATCATAAGAAAGCCGGGGCTGGTGTTCCTGATAGCTTTTTTCATCAACGGTAAAGATTCCGTCGAGGGTATCCCGGTGGGCATGCAGCGGTTGGTCGCCAAAGCGGATCTGGGTAAAATTATGGCCACCTCTTACCCGCGACATAAAATCACGGATCGTAAAAAGATGACAACCCGATTGTTTCAGCATTTTTTCTAGAAGACCGGCCATTGTTTCAATGCCATCTCCGGCGGCTCCGCCTAAAAGTATATTATACAAACTGAACCCTCCATTCAAAATAAGATAGCCAAGGATAATCATGGCTTAGTTGTTATTTACCCAATTAATGGCATTTTCATCTTTCTTAAAGGATTTATTTTTTCTTGTCAATTATAAATTAATAGGCTATAATAATGAAGTCGTGCTAGACGGAGAGTTAGCGGTGCTTTGTAACCTGCAACCCGCTGTAGCAGGGTTGAATTCCCCATCGAGGCGCCAAGGTTTGAGGTCTGCCAGAGGAAAGTAGCGTTGAGAGTTGGACCCTTCGCAATAGAAACTTATGAACCCCGTCAGGTCAGGAATGAAGCAGCGGTAAGTAAGACCTTCTATGTGCCGGAGGATCATCTGATTTGAGCTAACTGCCTGTGTAACGCTTGGAAGTTGGTAGTCGAAGTGGGGTGCACGACAAAAAAAGTCTATTGAATGCCAGACCGAGTCTGGTATCCGATAGACTTTTTACGTTGCTGCAAAATTAGGATACTTAATGGTCATCATGGAATAAAAATTAGCGATGACCTGTCATTCAATAATTATTCTTGCTATAATGAAAAACGAAAGCGTTGATGTGTGTGACTTCCGATAGACGGACAGAATAATTTAAAGAATGTGAGGAAAAAACCGATGCGATTTTTTCAAGTCAAGCCAGCAATTTATTATGGGGAAGGTGCCCTGAAACAAATAGAGAAACATAATTTTAAAAATGTCTGTATTGCCACCGACCAGGGGATGGTCAAGTTTGGTCTGTTAAAAAAATTAACCGATGAACTGGACGTTAAAGGCATTAGCTACCACGTTTTTGCCGATATTGAATCCGATCCCTCGACTGAAATTGTCGAAAAAGGACTGATGCATATTATTATGAACAAGCCCGATGCCCTGATTGCCCTCGGTGGCGGATCAGTTATTGATGCCGCCAAGGCGATAATTTTTTATTGCGTGAATTTCAAACGGATCTTTTTTGAAGATCGCTATGTTCATAAACCGACCTTTATCGCCATCCCGACGACCGCCGGAACTGGTTCTGAGGTAACCGAATACGCTGTCATTACCGATAAACAGAAAAACACTAAAATTCCTCTAACTGATATTTTAATGATGCCCGACGAGGCGATTCTTGATCCTAGTCTCATTGAAAGTGTCCCAGCCGGTGCGACGGCAGCCACCGGAATGGATGTGATGACCCATGCCATTGAAGCCTTTATTTCCACCAATAACAATCCCTTTGCCCGCTGTTATGCCAATAAGGCGGTGGAACTGGTCTTCCGTAGTCTCTACCCGAGTTATCTCAATGGCTCCGATCTAGAAGCCAAAGGCAGTATGCAGATTGCCTCCTGTATGGCCGGGATCGCCTTTAACAGTGCCGGTCTGGGCATCACCCACAGTATTGCCCATGCTTTTGGGGCGATTTTTCATCTGCCCCACGGCCTCGCCAATGCGATTGTCCTGCCCTATGTGATCAAATTTAACGGTCAGGACGAATGGGTGCAGCATCAGTATGCCCGGTTGTTAAGCGGTTCCGGGATTCTAAACGTCTCTGGCGATGCCACCGAAACCCTGTATAACAGCGTAGTGGCACTCAGTGCGTCACTAAATATCCCGGTTTCGCTTAAGGCTTCAGGCGTATCCGAAGCCGACTACCTCAGTGCCCGGCAAGAAATGCTAGATAAGGCGATGGCGGATATCTGCACCACCACCAATCCGGTGACCGTGACCAGAGAAACCATGCAAGGCGTGATGGATCAGGCTTATTACGGTAGCTAAGATAATTGTCTCAACTTTCCCAGCTTAATTCACTAAACAAAGCCTTTATAAAAGAGGCCTGAGAGTCAATCCATTGCTGGAGTTGATTTTTTAACAGTGTAGACTTTCTAGAGCCTACCAAATTTAATTGTTCAACAAATAAGCTCATCAAACTTTGAAGAGCGGTTGAGAGTGACATATCCTGGATGTCGTCACAAAGCCTGAAGAATAATTCGCACAAGGTTTTATCATCATTTTCGCTTCGGCGAAGCCATTCCAGCAGGATGTATCGGGTAAAAACAATGGTTGTGTGGCTGATCATCATATCATAGCTTCGCCCCTGAAATTCGGTACCAAGCTTCATGAGTGACTTAGTGGATTTGAAGAAAACTTCTATGCTCCACCGATTCCCATAAATGCGGATGATTTCTTCATCAGACAAGGATAAATCGGTACTGAGTACTGTCAGCCAATCACTTTTTTTATTACGGTTTCTAACAAAAACAAGTTTAACCGGGATCCCGTTTTTCGTTTTTACAATGATGGATCCAAACTGGTTTCCGGGCGTATGTTTCGGTAAGACTTTTCGCAACTCCGAAAGGCTATAAAAACCTTCTTTGTAGTGATAACGTTGTTTCAACTGCTTAACCATCCCAATCACATCCAGTCCCTCATCCAGAATGGCCCGAATCATGGGTTCGTGGGTAAACCAGGTATCCATTAAAACATAATCTGCCTGAATACCTTGCTTTAGCGCATTTCTGATCATTTGAACAGCGACATCGGTTTTCTTTTTGATGGCTTCGCTTCGGCGTTTGTAACCACTGGTGCGTTTGTCAATTGATTCTGAAACTTCTTGTATCCGATTTTTTTTGCTGGCCGATGACATCATCGCAAAATCGGTTGGTACAAAACTATAACCATCGGTCCAGCCAAGCGCCAGCATGGTAAAACCTTTGATGAAGCGATGGTCGGCGTGATCATAGAGATTGGCCAGCAATTCCACATGCTTGCTCCGGTTCCGGCTGATAACCGAATCATCCAGAACAAAAGCCTTGACGCGATCCGGACGAGTCAACCGGCTGAATGACGTAATGACTTTAGCTGACAGCGATGTCAGAAACCGCCGCCAGTTGTAAGTTGAGGTATTCAAAAAACGATAGTAAGTATTTTTGGATGCCGCTGTTTCCTGATATTTTGAATCCAGATAGCGATACAGATTTTTTCCCTGAAACGCAAGGAGTAACAGCAATTCGAAAACTTGAGCAACTTTTATGCCCTGTGCTTTACGGATTCCTGAATCTCTGAGTAATCCTGCCAGTTTCAATGCCTTAAAAGCTTTTAAAAATGCAATTTTTGTCTGTTCAGATGGGTTGTTTTGGTTTATCATAGTGGTATGCACCTTTCCTGTCTGATTTTTGTTTGGTTTGCATCTACATTATATCAGACGTTGGGTGCATTTTTCTGTCAACTTCTATATTTTTAGAAGTTTAAATGGCTATGTGTAATGGCTCAGCTGTATTTTTGAGCTGGGAAA
>NZ_CAKMJU010000072.1:0-16336 GCF_927416815.1 uncultured Acetobacterium sp.
CGGATAGCGACTGCTCTACCATCCGAAATCGCCATAACTAAAAAGTCATTTGGCGCACTTCGATAAAGCGACAGCACAGTCACTTCTTTCCACTTAATTACGTTTACGGGTGCATTTTTCTGTCAACTTCTATATTTTTAGAAGTTTAAATGGCTATGTGTAATGGCTCAGCTGTATTTTTGAGCTGGGAAAGTTGAGAATATTATTTACTGTTTATTTAAAATATTGGTCGAAACTGTAAAAATCTTTAGTGGTTCATCGTTGAATTTTAAATAACGCAGAAGAAGTATTGAAAGAATTGAGCCATGACCCAAAAGCATGGTGCAAAATAAATCCCAGAGGAAGGGACGAGTGGATAAATAATTTATCAGCTGGCGGTTGGAATTATGGAATTTGACTGTTCATGCATCTTATGCAAACAGCTAATGAGAAGGAATTGTAGTTAAGTTTAAGCTAAAAGGAGAAAATTATGAACAAACCATTAAAAAAGTCGGCCATTAATCTTTATGGATTGCCGTCGTTCGGGTTTCAGACCATGGTCAATATTGAAGTCATGTTTTTTGCCGCATTTCTTACTGACTTTGCAAAAATACCAATGGCTTTGGTAAGTACCATCTTATTGGTAACCAGTATTGTCGATATTGTTGCGGTACCAACCTCAGGGGTGATATTAGAAAAAAGCAATATGAAATGGGGTAAATACCGTTCATGGCTTCTGGTTGGCCCACCCATCGCGGCACTCTTTTATATTTTGCAGTTTTCACAAATTGGTGGCACGGCAGAGATTAATGCCATTATCATCTTTTTAGGATTTGCCATCAGTCATCTGGTCTGGAATACATTCTATGCAGCTCACATTTCGATGAACAATTCTCTGACCACGATTCGGGAAGAGCGAATCTCCATGGCCAGTAACCGGGGGATGTTCAATGCTGCCGGGGCGCTAGTGTTTTCCTACTTTGGGGTAAAAGCAATTACCGCCATTGGTGCTGGTGTTGGTAACCCGGTTTTAGGCTATACCTATATGGCGGCTATTACCGGCGCGATTATGATTACTTGTAACCTCATTTATTATGTTATCACAAAAGAATATGCTCAAAGCGGTACTGAAGTACAAGCTGGAAAACCAGCTGAAAAGATGTCAGTTGTAGAAATGCTCAAACAAATTGTTGTTAATCCACCTTTGTTAGGGTTAATGTTAGTCGAACTGGGTAGATATTTGGGTCGATTTGTAATTTTCGGGATGGCATTCTACTACTTTAAATATGTCATCAACGATTTGCCGGGATTAGCTTTATTCATGACCGGATTAACGATTTCCAGTTTCTTTGCTGCAATGATCGCTGCGCCAGTTGCTAAGCGTCTGGGCGAAAAAACAACCTATATGATCGCACTGAGTCTTTTAGTTATCGGCTTACTGCTGGTATGGTTTATGCCGCTTGAGGCAACCGCATTCAAGATTATTATGTTTGTTGCTTATATCGGTTATGGTCTGCCTGATTCACTGGGTGTTGCAATGTACTCTGCAACGGTTGATTATGGTGAATGGAAAACGGGTAAAAACGCCCGAGGATTCATTATGTCACTGATCAGTTTCCCAATCAAAATATCAATCTTTATCCGTTCGGTAATTATCGCAGCAGTATTAGGTTCTGTTGGTTATGTCGCTGATATGGCTGTAACACCAGAACTGGTACAGGCCATTAAAAATGGCTTTGCCCTCTATCCAGCGATCATTATGGTTATTGGACTGGTACTGATGTTCGGATTGTATTCGTTAACTCCTGCAAAAATGGCAGAAATGAACAAAGAAGTCGCGCAACGAAAACAACAGCGATAAATCATATATTTCGACCGAAGTGGGTGATGCTCACTTTGGTTGAAATGATAAGGTTACTAGAAAACCATAAAAGGAGAAAAATAGTATGTTAACTAAGAGACAAAACCTCGTGGAAGTAATGAACGGTGGCAATCCGGATCGTTTTGTAAAACAATATGAAGCATTTGCATTAATGATGAAAACACCGATTAGCCGTATAAAACCGCCAGTGGGGGGGCAAATAGTCAATGAATGGGGGGTTACCTTGAGTTGGCCGGAAGGACAGCTCGGCTCATTCCCAGTGCATGACAAGGAGCATATTGTCATAAAAGATATCACCAAGTGGCGGGACTACGTCAAAGCGCCAAACCTGGAGTATCCCGACGAAGCTTGGGCAACTGCTATTGCCGAGGCCGATGCGGTTGATCGTAATGACAAATATGTCACTGTTTTTGTTGCCCCCGGTCTGTTCGAACACGTTCATTATCTGATGAGCATGGAAGAAGCTTTAATGGCCTATTACGAAGAGCCAGAAGCAATGCATGAACTGATTGACTACCTGGTTGATTTTGAACTGCGGCTGGCCAAAGAATTTGTCGATCATCTTCATCCGGATGCAGTTTTCCATCATGATGACTGGGGTAGTCAGATTAACTCCTTTATTTCACCGGCTATGTTCAAGGAATTTTTCGAGCCAGCTTACAAGAAGATCTATGGCTATTATAAGGATAATGGTGTCGAACTGATCGTCCACCACAGCGATAGCTTTGCTGCTAACTTGGTGCCATCAATGATTGAAATGGGCATCGATATCTGGCAGGGGGTTATGAACACCAATAATATTCCAGAATTGATCAAAAAATATGGCGATAAGATCACCTTTATGGGTGGCATTCACAGCGGCCTGGTAGATTTTCCCGGCTGGACACCAGAAATCGTTGCCGAGTATGTTAAGAAAACTTGTCAAGAAAATGGAAAACTGTATTTCATTCCGTCACAGACCTCCGGATTGCCGATTGATTCCTTCCCGGGTGTCTATGAAACAATTAATCGTGAAATAGAGAAAGTTTCAAAAGAAATGTTTTAGTTTAGGAAAATATGCGATTCAAATCTAATTTCTTAGATTTGATGAGGGTTTATAATTAAAGGCAGGAAGTCTTTTAGAAATCTGAATAGACTTCCTGCCCGTTTATTTTAAAGATAAAAATCTTGAGGTGGATTATGAACAAAAAACAGTTGTTCGGAATGATCATGAGTGTTGGGGTGCTGATTTCGGTTTTCCTGCTGCCGATCCCAGCAGGTTTAACAGATATCGGTTTTATTACCATTGGACTTTTAATTTTCTTTTTGATTATGTTAATTACAGAAGCGTTGCCGGTAGGGGTCATCTGTTTTTTAAGTCTGGCTTTACTGCCAATTCTAGGCGTAACAAAAAACCTTGGAACCGGTTTGGTTGGGTTTAGTAATACGATGCTGTTTTTTGTCCTGGCTTCATTTGGTCTGGCTGAAGCAGTGACATCAACACCAATTGTACAACGGGTTCTCCATATTTTACTTGAGAAGTTTGGAAAAGATGTAAAAACCTGTATCCTGGCAATCATGGTTGCTGGAGGGCTGATCTCATCGGTTGTCACAGATGTCCCAACAGTAGTTGTTTTCATGGGTATTGGGGCAAGTTTTTTAAAACTATTTAAAAACGAAGCGGATCGTCAAAAAACAGCCAGACCCCTGATGATTGGTATTCCCGTTGCGATCATGCTAGGTGGTGTTATGACGCCGGCTGGCAGTGGAATTAATATCCTGACCATCGGTTTATTACAGAATATCGCCGGTATTCAGATTACCTTTATTCAATGGATGGTTTGTGCTATTCCGATCGTGATACTAATGTTGCCATTGTCCTGGTTTGTATTGATGAAAATTTATCCGCCGGCTGAAATAGATCAGTCAGAAATACAGGAATATTTAAAAACCATTGCTGTAAAAGAAAAAATTTCAAAAACCGAGTGGAAGGTTATTACCATTGCATCAGGGATGATGTTCTTCTGGATCCTTAGTTCCTTTGTTCCAGGAATTGAGGTCACCATCGTTGCTTTAATAGGATGCTCTTTGTTCTTCCTGCCGGGGATCGAAGTTTTGACCTGGGATCGTTATATCAAAGCGGTAAGCTGGACGTCATTTATTTTAATAGGAACGGTTTTATGTATAGCCAATACGATTGTCGCCAATGGCGTCAGTGAATGGTTTGTAACCCACGTTTTGCCGACCAGTATGACCATCTCAACACTGGAGGGGGTATTCTTTGTATCAGCAATGTGTTTTGTCATTATGCTGGTTGTACCGGTTGCTCCAGCTCTGATTGGGGTGTTGACACCAGTAATTATCAGCCTGGCGGCGACCACCGGTATTCATCCGGCATTGCTGATTATTACCCTGGGGCTATGTGCTGGTAATTGTTATCTGTTCCCGATTGATACCATTCCGCTGATAACCTATACCGCTGGTTATTACAAGATGACGGATATGCCCAAGGCCACGGTTTGGTTGCAGCTGGTATTTATTATCCTCTGTACGCTCTGGTTACCGATTGGCGGAAAACTTGTTGGCCTAGCATAACGAATGGTTTTGAATTATTGGCAAAAATAACCTGTTTTTTATCATCGAATTTACTTTTCTAATTGTCCACATAGGAGTATAATAAACTTCAATGTAGTGCCAGAATCCAACCTGGAAAACCTTCAGACGACAGACAATGTCAGCTGAAGGTTTTTCGTGAATCAGGAACTGGTTATCCCAGCACAGCATGAAAAAGTTATCCAGGAGGTTAGAAATGAAAAAAAGATTGCTGGCATTTTTGATTGTCTTTGCCATGGTGCTGTCTTTGACAGCTTGTTCAGATGATCTTGGCGGGGGCGTCAGTACCCATAAAAACAGTGGACTTGATACGTCACTTAAGCGGAGCACTGATATGTTGGTGAGTTCCGGAGGTGAGTTGGAAATTCAGCGACTGACCCGAACTGAAACAAAAAAAATGGGCGACTCCGAAACCTGGACGATCTTTGTTTACATGTGCGGTTCTGATCTGGAAAGTGATGGTGGTCTGGCCACCATGGATCTGCAGGAGATGATTGATGGATCACCGTCAGACAAGACCCGATTTGTGGTTCAGACTGGTGGTGCCAATGCCTGGGATAATGATCTGGTTGATGATGCCATGACCCAGCGCTTTGTGATTGAAAACCACAACATCACAGAGATTGAGGCTGTGGCAGGGGCCAATATGGGCAGTGCCAAAACCCTGGCCGAATTTTTGGACTGGGGGGTAGCCACCTATCCCGCCGAAAAAATGGGGTTGATTTTCTGGAATCACGGCGGTGGTAGCATTACTGGGGTGTGCTTTGACGAGCAAAATGAAAATGACAGTCTTTCGCTGCTTGAAATTGAGAATGCCTTGACTTCAGTTTATCCCAAGATGACAGATGCCTTTGAATTTATCGGCTTTGATGCCTGCCTGATGGGAACCCTTGAAACCGGGAACATACTGGCACCTCACGCCCGTTATATGATCGCCTCGGAAGAATTGGAACCCGGCTATGGTTGGGATTACAAGGCCATTGGCAGTTTTATCGGTAGCAATCCCGCAGCTGGCGGTGCCGAACTAGGCAAGGTTGTGGTGGACTCTTTTTATGAAGCCTGTGTGGCTATCGACAGTCACAATGAAGCGACATTATCCTGCATCGACCTTTCTAAAATCGATGAGCTGGTGTATGCCTTTAATGATGTCGCCCGGGAAATGTATCATGCCACCAATAAAACCGATGTTTTGTCTACTATGATCAAAGGGATCACATCAGCTCAGAACTTTGGCGGTAATAACAAGTCCGAAGGTTATACCAACATGGTCGATCTTGGTTCGGTGCTAAAAAAGGTCACTGGAAATGTGGCGGGTACCGATAAGGCGCTGGCCGCCCTTGCGGATTGTGTGGTCTATATGAAAAACGGCAGAGACAAGGCCGATGCCCATGGTTTGGCAATTTATTATCCCTTAGCTGTTCAGGGCTCCGAGGAATTGTCTATTTTCAAGGATATCTGTGTCAGTCCCTACTACATGTCCTTTGTTGATAAGATGGCCTATGGCAGCGATACCAACGGCGATTTTGGAGCTTACAGCGATGCCGACTGGTTTGGCGCAAACTCGCTTTACTGGAGCGGTAGCTACGGTGAAGCGGTCGGGTCTGCTTACTGGTCTGATCTGGATCAAGCAACTACCTCAGCCTATAATTTCAATGAAGATGAAACGGCGGTTTCATTTTCGTCACTCCCAGCCATTAATGCCAATGGTATGTATGGCTTTACAATTTCAGCCGATACCCTGGATTACGTCGATGCGGTTTACTGTGACGTGTTTATGGACGCTGGCGATGGCGAGACCCTGATTGAATTGGGACTCGATGATAACATCACCGCCGACTGGAATACCGGAAAATTCGAAGATAATTTTAATGGCTACTGGATTTCGTTGCCAGATGGCCAACCACTGGCCACCTATATTATTGAACAGGGCGATAACTATAACGTTTATACCTCTCCGGTAATGCTCAACGGGATAGACACGAATTTGCGCATAAAAATAGACTTTGCCGCTGATGGGAATTATACCATCACCATTATTGGAGCCTGGGATGGCATCGATGCGGTCACCGGCCAAGCTGCCAAAGAGATTAAAAAGCTTAAACAGGGTGATCTGATCACACCGATATATTATTCCTACAACATCAATAATGATGAAGAAGGGATTTACGAAGGCGAATCATACACCTTCAATAATGATCCGGTGATCTATGAAGAACCGCTGGCAGTCGGTGATTATTATTATTCATTCCAGATCGATGATATTTTTGGTAGTTCCCTTTATACCGACTTTGAAATCTTTACAGTCGATGCCAATGGGGAAATATATTTTAATTAGTAACCAGTGTTAATAGAATTAATGTTAATTTAATGCAGTTTATCAAGGACAGCCTGAGATCAAAAAAATTGATCCCAGGCTGTTCTTTTAGAAGCCGTTCTTATCGGGGAATCGACAAAAAATAAAAATTCTTTGTGGAGTTAAAGAAAAGACTTGTAAAAAATGATAAAATGAGGTACCTTAGTGTCAATAAGAGAATAATTAATGACTACAAGTGGGGGGACATTATTCTTATACTAAACAGGGTCATATTCTAAGAGAATGGAGAGAGTAGATGAAAATTGGTATTATTGTATTTTCCAAAACCAACAATACGTTTTCAGTCGCTGAAAGGCTGCGGGGTGCCCTAGCTGAAAAGGGCCTGGATGTTGAAATTGAGCGGATTATTCCGGAAAATGATGATCCCGGGGTTAAGCCGCCGATAGTGTTTACCAATAAGCCCGATGTAGCACCCTATGATATGGTGATCTTTGCCAGTCCAGTTTGGGCCTTTTCGTTGGCGGGGGTGATGAAAGAATATCTTGAACAGGTTTCATCCCTACAAGGGAAAAAAGTCTTTAGTTTTGTGACTAAGCAGCTGGCATCTAAATTTACCGGCGGAATCAAGGCCAACCGGCAGATCAAGTCAGCGGTGGCAGCAAAAAATGGTATCGTCGAAAAGTCTTTTATTGTCAGCTGGAAGAATAAAAATAGAGAAGCCGAGATTAGCAGCTTGATCGCAGAAATCCTCAAAGCAGTTTAAGGGCAGTTTGGTTGGATTTAGTAAAGCAGAAAATGTAACTTGTAAAGAAAGAGCTCCTGGAGATTAATCTCCAGGAGCTCTTTTTTAAATAAAATAGCTTATCGGATTGGTCTTATATAAAGCGAAAACGATAAGCAACGAATGATCAGACCTGATCGGTTGTAATCAGGTTGCCTGATTTTCGAAGCTAAAGCGGGCGTAGCGCTGAATGACTTTTTCGGCAGTTTTAACCCCGTCCACCGCCGAAGACATAATCCCGCCGGCGTAACCGGCACCCTCGCCCATCGGGTAGAGTCCGGCAATATTGGCGAGATGGTCATCATTGCGGTTGATCCGAACGGGAGAAGAGCTGCGGGTTTCAACCCCAGTCATGACGCTGTCTGCCATCGCAAAACCGGCAATCTTTTGATCAAAATGAGGCAGCGCTTCCTTCATGGTAGCGACCACATAATCGGGCAGGCAGTCTTTTAACTGAGCCAGGCAAAGACCCGGGGTATAGGTGGGTTTGACCCGACCCCAGTGGCTACTCGGTCGGTCAGCTAGAAAATCGCCCACTAACTGAGCTGGCGCCTGGTAATTTCGGCCTCCCAGGGCAAAGGCCAGACCTTCCCAGTGTCGCTGAAAGGCCACCCCGGCCAGCGGATGACTGTCGCCGAAATCTTCGGGTTGAACCCCGACCAGTAGGGCGGCATTGGCATTTTCGCCATCCCGTCGGTGTTCGCTCATGCCGTTGGTGACGACGCCATTTGCTTCTGAGGCAGCGGCTACGACATAGCCGCCGGGACACATGCAGAAGGTATAGGCAGACCGTCCGTTGGGAGAATGATAGGAAAGTTTATAATCGGCGGCTCCTAACCCCGCACTGCCGGCGGCGGCTCCATATTGGGCACTGTTGATGAGAGGCTGGGGATGCTCAATTCGGACGCCAATGGAAAAGGCTTTCGGGGTCATCGTGACGCCTCGCTCGTGCAGAGTCATAAAGGTATCCCGGGCACTATGACCGATTCCCAGCAGGGCGACCTGGCAGGACAGGGTTTCCTGTTCATTAATGATCAATCCGGTGAGTTGGTCGTCCTCAATCAGAAAATCAGTGACCCGGGCGCGAAACCGCACCTCGCCACCACTTTTAATAATTTCCTGACGGAGGCTCTTGACCGTTTCCCGCAGCAGATCGGTGCCGATATGGGGTTTGCTGAGATAGAGGATTTCCTCAGGAGCACCAGCTTCAATAAACGCTTCCAGAATACTCCGGCAACGGGGATCATTGATCAGGGTGGTCAGTTTGCCATCGGAAAAGGTTCCGGCACCACCTTCCCCGAATTGGACATTGCTCTCCGGATCCAACTGACCGGTTTGCCAGAAGGTATCAATTTTGGCGGCGCGGATATCGACTGCATCGCCCCGTTCAAGAATAATCGGAGCGTATCCATTTCTAGCCAATATCAGACCAGCAAAAAGACCAGCGGGACCCAAACCAATGATCACCGGTCGGTGCTCCAAGCTGATACTCCCTGGTGTCACTGCTTGATAAGATAAATCTGGACTGGCGGTAATGCCGAATTTACCACATTTTTTTAGACAGGCTGCCTCATTTTTAAGGCTGGCATCGACTGTATAGACATAGGTCAGGGCATTTTTTTTCCGGGCATCAATGGATTTTTTGAATATCTGAAAGGTGATTAAATCTTTGGAATTAATTTTAAGTTTCGACACAATCGCTTTTTCTAAGGCCTCTTTTTCAATAGTATTATTTTTGGCCTGCTGGATTTGTAATTTTAAATTGGGAATTCGAATCATCCGATCCTCCTGTGGTGTTATTTTGATGGAAACCATTATAACATGGCTTTCGTCAAAATTATAAAAAAAATACTTAGCAGTGACAATACACTTAGAGAACAGCGAGATGGGCTTCTTGAGGGTTAGTGGTGCGTGGTAAAAGTTCAGTTAAAGGTCAAAAAAACGTTGAGAATCTCACAAAATAGTTGACAGGGAAGCAGAAAAGTGTATAATTCAAAACATAGGAGTAAGTATTCACTCCGCTAGGAGGGGAAACATGGAAAAATCTTTGATAAAAAGGCATGAAAGCATCATCGTCTCAACGATCCAAACCTTAAATGAGGTTGGTCTTCAAAATCTATCCACAAAACTGATTGCCAAGCAGGAAGGTGTTTCAGAAGGAACGCTATTTCGGCATTTTAAGACGAAAACCGAGATTATGTTGGCGGTAGTCGATCATTTTTCTCAGTATGACAATGCGATCATTGAAACCTGCAGTCAAAAGAACTTTTCACCATTGGAGGCAATACGTTATTTTTATAACGCCTATGCCGAATATTATCAGAACTACCCGGAAATAACAGCGGTGGTTCAAGCTTATGACAGTCTGATGTGTGATGTCGAACTGACCGAAAAAGTCAGTTCAATTATATATAAACGATCAGAGTTTATTATTAGAATGATTCAAGCAGCGATCGATCAGAAACATGTCCGCACAAATATTGATCCGACGATGCTTGAAAATATTCTCACCGGCGGCAGCAAGGAGATCTGTTTGAAATGGCGAATCGAAAAATATTCTTTTTCGATTAAAGAAAAGACTGCCGCAATGGTCGAATTAATTTTAAACGGTTGTATGAAAAATTGAGATAAGGAGGGACGCCATTGGCAGAGCAATATATGAATGACCCGATGCAGGAAGTATTCATTTTTGAAACATCCCAGCAATTGGAACAAATGGAACAGTCTGTGATAAAGACCGAGGCACTAGGCAGCTATCCCAGCGAAACGATTAATGAAATATTTCGAATCATGCATACCATCAAAAGCTCAGCGGCGATGATGCTGATTAATAACATGTCAATACTGGCTCATACCACCGAAGATATGTTTTACTTTATCCGGGAAGAAAAGCCTGCGGTTATCGATGTATCAACCCTATCAGACCTGGTGTTTGAGGGCATCGACTTTATGAAGCAGGAACTGGAAAAAATAAAAGCGGGAGCAGAAGCCGACGGTAATCCAGAAATTTTGACTGACAAGATTAAGGAACATCTCAAGCAGCTCAAAACGAATAATAATCTGACCGATTCCCAGGTTATCAATAATGAACCGGTAAAAGAAAAATATTATATCAGCTCTAATAAGGCGGCAAAAATCAGTGAACCCAAAAGCTATCAGGCTGTTTTGCAATTTGATGAAGATTGCGGGATGGAAAACATCCGGGCTTTTACCGTATTACATAATCTACAGGAGATCACCGAAGCTTTTAGAAGCACCCCGGAGGACGTCATCAACGATCCAGACTGTGTCGAGACCATTAAACGCGATGGTTTTATTTTACAAATTAACACCCCGGAGCCCAAAGAGAAATTGGAAGCTTTCTTTCACAGCATGGCATTTATTGATCAGATCAAAATTGTTGAGTTGGATAAGACCCGAGAAATACAAGAAGAAATCTGTGGTCTTCTTTCTGAGGATACCATTAGTGTTCCCCAACCTAAAGAGGCCTTAACAGCATGTCTTACCAACAAAGAGGTGCCAGTAAATAATGGTAATCAAAGCCAGGGCATGATTTCGGTTAGTGTTGAAAAGCTCGATAAATTGATGAATCTAGTCGGTGAGATGGTTATTTCAGAAGCGATGGTTACCCAAAACCCCGATCTTAAGGGTTTGGTTCTTGATAATTTTAGTAAATCTGCCCGGCAGCTCAAAAAAATCACCAACGAACTTCAGGATATGGTGATGTCCATTCGGATGGTGCCATTGGGACCGACTTTTTTTAAAATGAACCGGATTGTCCGTGATATCAGCAAAAAGCTTGGCAAAGAAATTAACCTTGAAATCCTCGGTGAAGAAACCGAGGTAGATAAGAATATCATTGAGCAGATCGGTGATCCGATGATGCATATCGTCAGGAATTCAGCCGATCATGGGATTGAAGCCGTTGAGACCCGGATCCGCCAGGGAAAACCCCGGATCGGTACCATCACCCTGGAGGCTAAGAACGCCGGCGGTGAGGTGTTGATCATCATCCGCGATGACGGCAAGGGTTTAAGCCGCGACGGTATCTTACAAAAAGCCCTGGAAAATGGCCTGGTCGGCGATGAAGCCGCCAATATGACCGACACCGAAGTGTTCAATCTGATTTTTTTGCCTGGCTTTTCGACCAAGGAAGCGGTGACTGAGTTTTCCGGTCGGGGGGTTGGCATGGATGTGGTGGCCAAGAATATTGAAGCGGTCGGCGGCAACATTCTGGTCGAAAGTGTGGAAGGCCAAGGAACCACGATTACCCTGAAAATTCCGCTGACCCTGGCGATCATTGAAGGGATGAATATCCGGGTCGGTGAAAGCTGTTATACCCTGCCAATTATGTCGATCAAAGAATCTTTTATTCCCAAAGCTGAGGAGGTCTTCCGAGACACGGATCAGAATGAGATGATCATGATTCGGGGCAAGTGTTATCCGATTATGCGCCTTAAAGAACACTATAAGGTTAAAACTGGGGCAACTGCGATCGAGGACGGCATTTTGATTATGCTGGAGGGGGAAACCAAAACGACCTGCCTTTTTGCCGATGAATTATTGGGTGAGCAGCAGGTCGTGGTAAAAACCCTGCCGAGGTATATTCGGCGGATGAAAAAAATTCAGGGTCTGGCTGGTTGTACCCTGTTGGGGGATGGTAATATCAGTCTGATTCTTGATGTTAATGGGCTGATTCAGAAACGGCTCAAAAATTAACGAGGAGGCGAAACGATGGCAGAAGCGTTTGATGAATTTGATGAACTGGAGCTGGAAGAAGATGATGAGACCGAAGAGGGGAAATATTTAACCTTTAATCTGGACAATGAAACCTATGGTCTGGAAATCACTTACGTCACCGAAATAATCGGAATCCAGAAAATAACTGAGGTACCGGAGCTACCGGAATATGTCAAAGGGATTATGAGTCTCCGCGGACAGATTATTCCAGTGGTCGATGTGCGGCTACGGTTTAGCAAACCGGAACGGGAGTACGATGAGCGAACCTGTGTGATCGTGGTTGAGATTTCTGATATTATGGTGGGGTTGATCGTTGATGGTGTTGCCGAGGTAGTTGCCATTCCCGAAGAAGAAATTGTTCCTCATCCGGATTTGAACGAAACTGATGAGCAACAATTTGTCAGAGGAATCGGAAAAGTGGGAACAGCAGTTAAACTTATTCTGGATTGTCAGAAACTGCTTGAGGATGATGAAATGGAAAATCACAATCAGGAAGCCTGATTAAAAATAAAATAAAACCTTGATGGAGGAAACGCAAAATGGAATTTTTTAGAAACCTTAAAATAAAACAAAAGTTAATCACCTGTTTTATTTTGTTGGCAGCGGTCACCGGGATTGTGGGAGTGTTTGGCATCTATACCATGAATGACATCAATACCCAATCGGAAAATATGTATCATAACAATCTGGTTCCGTCTCAAAAGCTGGCCAGCATTCAAGCGGCAATGCAAGACATTCGAGCCAATCAGCTGCTAGCCGTTTACGAACGCAATCCCGGTACCCTGCAAACCCGTCTGGATGCCATTAATGCGGCGGTAGAAAGTGATAATGTTCTGCTAAAAGAGTATGAAGCCACCATCCAGGATGATGAAAACAAGGCTCTGTATAATACCCTGAGCGACAGCCTGGTCTCCTACCGGGATTTGCGTAATGCCAATCTAGAACAGGTCAAAGCCCAGAAATATGATGAAGCAATGGTGGGACTCGGTGCGGTAACCCAGGCGCGCCTAGCTGTTGACAAAGATCTACAAGCCCTGATTGATTATAATACCAAGCTTTCGGAAGAAATTTTAGCTGAGAATACCGCCGAATTTAGAAGCCGGAGCACGGCCATGATTATTCTCATTGTTGTCGGTATTGGATTGGCCGTGGGACTCGGATTGATGATCGCCAATATGATCAGCAAGCCCTTACGACGAATGGTTGATTCCGCTGAGGAAATCGCTAATGGAAATTTGGATGTGGCAGTAAAAGTCGACAGTCGCGATGAAGTCGGTGAGTTGGGATTAGCCTTTATCAAAATGACTGATCATATTAATGAAATTATGACCAATATTGACTCAGCTGCTGAACAGGTCGCCGCAGGTTCTAAACAGATTGCTGATTCCAGCATGGGCTTGTCTCAGGGTGCTACCGAGCAGGCCAGCTCGATTGAACAACTGACCGCCTCGATCGAAGAAATTTCTTCACAGACCCGCCTTAACGCCGATAATGCCAGCGAAGCCAATGAATTGGCCGAACTCACCAGAGAAAACGCCGTTCAGGGAAATAATGAAATGAAACGGATGCTGGAATCGATGGAAGAAATCAATGAATCCTCAGCGAATATTTCAAAAATCATCAAAGTCATTGATGAGATTGCCTTCCAAACAAATATACTAGCCTTAAATGCTGCCGTTGAAGCCGCCCGAGCCCGACAACACGGTAAAGGATTTGCAGTGGTTGCCGAAGAGGTCAGAAACCTGGCTGCGCGATCGGCCGATGCGGCCAAAGAAACCACCCGGATGATTGAAGGATCGATTAAAAAGGTCGACGATGGTACAAAAATTGCCACCACCACTGCGGCGGCGCTCAATAAGATTGTTGACGATGTAGCAAAGGTTTCAGGCATTGTCGGGAACATTGCCTCAGCTTCGAACGAACAGGCGATTGGTATTTCCCAGATCAACCAGGGCATTATGCAGGTGTCTGAAGTCGTGCAAATGAATTCTGCAACCTCAGAAGAAAGTGCTGCCGCCAGCGAAGAGCTATCCAGTCAGGCCGTATTACTAAGAGAACAAGCAGCCCGGTTTACCTTAAAAAAAACCAGCCGCTATGCTTACCGGGAAGTTGATGAGCCAATAAATGCCAGTCGCACCAACCGCAGCGAGCCAGCTAACAATCCGGTCTCAAAACCAACTAGAATCGCCTTGACCGACAATGAATTTGGAAAATACTGAGCTTAAAAACCTGGAATCGGTATAAAAAAATAATTTATTAGGGTTATCTAATTAGTAAAGCCCAAACGTCAGTACAGCCGGAAAATCAAACCGTTGTCCCGCTAATCAGATTACTGGTGGGGGATGACGGTTTTTGAGGGGCAGAAAGGATCAGAAAAATTGCCAAAGAAAAATCAGATCAGCGTTCTCATTGTTGATGGCAACGCGTCCTTTCGGGAAATGTCAGCCCGTAGACTGTCAGCTGATCCGCAGATTGATGTGGTCGCTACCGCAAATGACGCCTTTGAGGCCCGGGATAAAATTCTCAGACATGATGTCGATCTGATTGTCTGCGAGGCAGAAATGCCAAAAATGAATGGTCTTGAATTTATTAAGCGGCTGCTGCCCCAATATCCCCTGCCAGTGGTGATTATCAGCACCAATCCCCAGAACGGCGCTGAAGCCAGAAGCGTCGGAGCTCAGGACTTTGTCGAAAAACCAAATCCCCGATCATCAAAAACCAGTGCCGATTTTTTTCTTGAGCTGGCCATGAAGATCCGCTTGGTAGCCAAAACGAGCCTTCCTGGGGGTAAATTAGCTGAACCAGAAGCTTGCAATAATCATAGCCGCCAATTATCTGGCAATGGGCGGTCTTCAGACCGGCTCATTGCCATTGGTGCGTCTACCGGCGGAACCGAAGCGATTTATCAGATTTTGAAAAATTTACGATCGGATTGCCCGGGTATTCTGATTGTTCAGCATATTCCACCGGTATTTTCAAAAATGTTTGCTGAAAGACTGGACACCCAAACATCTTTACGCTGCAAAGAAGCTCAAACTGGGGATTATTTGGAAGCAGGAAGGGTATATATTGCTCCAGGAGATCGGCATATGCGAATTAAACGGATTGGCCAAAAATATCGTATCGAAGTATTTGCCGGGGAAAAGGTTAATGGGCACTGCCCTTCAGTCGATACGCTTTTTGATTCGGTAGCTCGGGAAGCCAGCCATCGGGCAATTGGTGTGTTACTGACGGGAATGGGTAATGATGGCGCCAGAGGACTCCTGAATATCCGCCGCAACGGCGGTTACACGATTGGTCAGGATGAAGCATCCTCGGTGGTTTATGGGATGAACAAGGTGGCCTATAATATGGGCGCCGTTTCGGTTCAGTCGGCTCTGGAAAACATTCATCATTGCATTCTGAATGCATTAAAGGAATAGGTGAAACGATGACAAAAATTATCGGAATCGGCGAAATGGCCATTTCCAACCAGTCAAGCGATAAGATTAAGACCTTTGCGCTGGGCTCATGCCTGGGGATCACAGCCTACTCACCGATTCGAAAAGTTGGCGGGATTATCCATATTGCGCTACCCCGACCGGCTCGGATGGAGGATGCCATCGAACGCTATTGTTATTATGCCAGCACCGGACTGCCGTATTTTATTCAGCAGTTTTCCAGTGAATACGGGTGTTTAAAAAGTGAATTGGTGATCCGAATTTTTGGTGGAGCCGAATCGATGCGCAAAAACGATACCTTTAACGTCGGCCAACATAATCTGGAAATTACAAAAAAAATTCTCGAAGAAATGAATTTAGGTATTCAATATGCAGAAACTGGCGCCAGAGTCAGCCGTACCATTGAGCTGGAGGTTGGCAGTGGCGATATCAACATCTGGCATCAAAAGATGATTATCTAAAGGCGGCGGAATCCCGGTAGTTTTGAATTAACGAGCACATTCAAAAAGAGAGCAACAACATGCTAAAGGAGAAGGGATTGAATACTGAAGAGAATTGCATCAAAGCGTTTGATGCCATATCAGTTGGTGTGGTGATGATAGATGAAA
>NZ_CAKMJU010000073.1:0-3535 GCF_927416815.1 uncultured Acetobacterium sp.
GTTGCAGCCAGCTGTCCAGTAAACAGTTCGTCCCACTTGCCCATTGGCAGGTTGGTCGTAATAATGAGGGAGCTTTTTTCGTATCGTTGGCGGATGATCTGGAAAAATAGGCTCTCTCTTTCTTTGTCCATTTTTATGTAACACAAGGGGACGGTTCTATTGTGCACTTTTCTGGCTGAAAAATACTGAGGAATCTGTCTGGAAAAGATTTTGCTGGTGGTTGCAGTTTCCAGCTTTTGTCTGTTTTGTAGTCCGTCAAATTATAAGCACCACCATCCAGCATTTTATTTTAACCAAAATGATGGGAAATACGGTTATACGGGCACATTATTGACACCTGATTCGGCAGATTAAATAAACCGCGCTATTAACGGAGCAAATTAAACGATCTAAAAAAGCAGGTTTCCCTGCTTTTTATCAGATAGCGAGATGGGATTTAAGGGCTTTTAAAGCACAGATGATGCTGATGGCATCGGGTTCTGATAAATCCGGATTGTTGATGGTCAGCTGTTCCAGATTCCAGAAGGTATCGTTCAAAGCGGCAAGCGGGGTCGCTACCCCCAGATCCGGGATGCATAAAAAGTGGCCGTGGGTATAGGTGCCGCAAATGATATGAAAAGAGCTGTTTCGGGCGGTCACGGTCAGCTCATAGGGATCAACTTCGGTGATCAGTCGGACCTGTCCTTTCCAGGAAGCTTTCCCGGACAGGTTTTTGGAACAACAGTAATCAAAAGTCATGGCTGCCCTCCTAAAGCTCGGTATCGTTAATGGCCTGCATTACGATATCGGCATCAATAGTGAGCGCTTTATGGCTTTCACCGATTAGCAGACTGGCATTGCAGAACTTGTTGATCATCCGTGGCGTTCCGTCGGCTGCGTTAAGAATAGCCTGAAGGGCATTTTCTTCAAAAACAGGCTGATGGCAGCCGGCACCTTTTAGTTTATCGATCACATAGGTTCGACCTTCCTCCCCGCTTAAGCCGCCCAGATCATAGTTCATGACAAGGCGCTGGCGGAGGGGTTCATGAATCCCCAGGCGCAGGGTTGAATTAAGGGCCGGCAGGCCGGCCAGCAGGATGGCGGCCCGATCTCTTGAATCCATCTCGAAGTTAAAGAGAATCTTCAGATCATTTAAGATGGCACTGTTGATATGGTTGGCTTCATCAATGATGATGACCGGTGTTTTGCGCTTTTCAATGGCAAGACGGGAAATTTCCTCCTGAATAATCCGGAAATTATCGGGTTTCCGATAAGATGGCTGAGCCCCGAATTCGGTCGCCAGATGGCGATAGAAGTCATTGGGGGTCAGGGTGGAAAAGCTGGAGTAGATGACCTTGAATAAGGAAGGATTGAGACCGGCGGCCCAGTTACGGATTGCCGTGGTCTTGCCCCGTCCAGGGCTGCCGGTGAGCAGGCCGAAGCCTTTGGTTTTAACCAGATAATCCAGACGAAAACGGGTTTCCCGGTATTCACTGGTATCGACCAGGATCTCTTTTGAATTCTTCAGAAAGGGGTTGAATTCGAGCCCATAGCGTGCGGTATAGTTCATGCTTCTTCACCCCGGCATAAATGGATTTTTTCCCGTTTGACAAAGGCATTCTCGTGTTTGTTAAGCAGACGGATCGGCGTCAGGGTGCCATCCGCTTCAGTGATAAAGATTTTTTCCATGTCAGGTGAGTATCGTAGACAAACCCGTTGCCTGGCAAAACGGCAGTCGACTTCGTATTCCACCTGATCGATGGTGATGACGCTGTCGATGGAAACCCGCCGTTCGATCTCCAGCAGAAAATGCTTTTCGATTTCCTCATCGGAAAGACGGCGGATGTGTTGGGGTTCCGAAAAGAAGCGATCCTGAGGTGACAGGCCTTTAAGCGATGAATGCGGGGTCTGATTATAGCGCAGCACATAAGCCCGCAGGTGGTCACCTAGACCGGAAAGCGAGGTGAAATCGCGGATATCCAGACTGGCCAGCCACTGATCTTTCATGGTGCGAAACCATCTTTCAATTTTGGCCTTCTGGATTGGCGTATAAGGTTGGTTATAGTGAAGAACCGACCCGGTACGGGCTGCCAGCAGCTCCATCTGTTTGTTCCTGAAGGAGCTGCCATTGTCAAAGTTGTAGATTTGTGGGCGACCATACCGGGCGACCGCTGATTTCATGACCGACATCAGGTTCACGAAGTTATCATTAAAGAAGACATCAATCCCGACAATCAGGCGGCTGGCGTCATCAATCAGGGCGATAATGAAAACCTTGTGCTTCTTCCCGTCCGGTGTTTTAAGATAGGGACCGACACTGGTATCCCCGCACCAGACTTCATTGATGTGCGGGCGTTCATAGCGTCGCATGTCATGATTGGTGGTGGTCTTCATCTTAAGCTCCAGTTGTCTGATAAAACGGTTGACCGTCGATTCCGACAATTGACCGGTGCTGACACTGCCGTTCTCACGCAGCTGGCGGAAAATGGCCGCTGCCGACATCCGCGGATAGTTTTCTTTCAGATACCGGATCTGGGCCTGAAGATCGTCATCCAGCTTGCGGGGCTGGCCGCTGTCCGACCGGGAGGAAGGGAGCAGGCCATCAAAGCCGTTATGGAGATAATTGCGGTACCAGTACTTGATGGTTTGTGGTGCAAAGTGCCGGGTTGATCCGTCGGCCACCACCACCCCTTTAAGAGAAGCATCACGAAAGAAAGCCTCGTTGGACGGATACGCATCAGAAAGGCCTGAAATAAGGGGAGCGATGACAGCATAGCGCATCAGCGCGACTGCCTGAGCTTTATTCTGGTTCATGGTTGAAACCTCCTTGGTTTTTCATCCATTATATGAAAAAATGTCGGAGGGATCGTGTCAGCTTATGTGGGTTTTAGAAAAAAAACATTCGGGGTCGGTTTAATCTGCATGAACTGCCGGCCGAAGCTTTTAAAACACTGGCTGATGAAGTGACAGGTCATCGAAAGCGTCAGCCCGATGGCAAGCCGCCGTTGACGCCAGTGGCAACGATACTGGCGAATCACATGTCGGATATTACTTTCATCAATCGCCGGATGACCGTTCATAATCGCAGCCAAGTCGCCGGAAGATTCATAACAGGAAAGGATTCGGATCTGATCGGAAAGACCAATCTGAGAATAAGGGACAATTGCTGATAGCAGCAGGGCATGGGTTCTTTTGCAAACGGCACACTTCACCCGGCAGATCCGCAGTGGCACCAGGTAAGCTTCAACCTTGATGCTGCGCTTGTAGTAGCCATGGACGGAAAGACAGCCTGAACAGCCACAGCTGCATGTAAGCTGGTGGAACTGAAGAGCATTAAGCGTCTGATCATATAAAATTTGCGAAATGGGATTGCAATTATCAGTCAAAATGAAAGAAGGTACCGGATAAAATATTCTGCAGCATAATGCGTCAGATTGTTTGATCCGGTACCTTCTTGTGTTATCATGAAAATATTATTTTTGATTGATAATGATAAATTTTGAAGCGTATAATTTGCTGAATAACAGTGAAGGAGGATGCGAATCATTTGATCACG